>JBJXGS010000192.1:0-12867 GCA_046160545.1 Burkholderiales bacterium | reverse complement strand
ACGGTGTACTGACGCCCGAAGAGCGCGATCGGCGCCGTGTCGCGGACCGTGTCGGCCAGGGGTTTGGCCTGCATCGCCTGCGCGATGGTGTTGGCCAGGTTGATGAGAGCGATCACGTGCCCGTCGGCGGGTGAGCGTGCCAGCTCGGCCAACCCGATCATGCCGGTGGCGCCGACGCGGTTCTCGACGACCATCGAGGTGCCAAGGCGCGGCCCGAGCGCATCGGCGATGCGTCGCGCCGATATATCCGGGCCGCCGCCGGTGGAAAAGGGCACGATGAAGCGGATCGGCTTGGCCGGGAAGCCCGGGACCTGCGCGGCCGCGCGCGATGGTAGCCAGGGCAGGGCGCACAAGGTCGTGAGAGCGGCGCGCCTGCCGCTTGAGCGGGGATGGTCCATTCCTACTCCGGTGTTGTTTTGCCGACAAGCGCCGCCTTGACGACCTTGCCCGAGGTGTTGCGCGGCAACTCTGCCAGATGGTGCCACGTTCGCGGGAGCTTATACGGTGCCAGACGTGCGGCGCACCAGGAGGCGAGTTCCGTATCGGTCGGCGCGGGATTTCGCAACACAAGAAACGCGGCGATCTCTTCGCCGAGATCGGCCGAGGCGACCCCGGCGACGGCGACGTCGGCCACGCCGGGATGGTCGCGCAGCACCGCCTCGATTTCCTCGGGGTAGATGTTGATGCCGCCGCGGATGATCATGTCCTTGGCGCGGCCGGCGAGCGTCAAATAGCCTTGGGCATCGAGTAAGGCCAGGTCGCCGGGGTAGAACCAGCCGTCGCGAAAGGCCTCGGCCGAGGCATCCGGATCGTGCAGGAACTCGCTCGCGCAGCCGGGGCTCCGATAGCGCAGGCGCCCGACTTCGCCTGGTGGCAGCGGCCGGTGCGTCGCATCGACGACTTCGACTTCGACGCCATGCACCGCGCGCCCGACGGTGTCGGCGTGTGCGGGCAGGTCCGCCGGGGTGAGCAGCGTGACCCCGCCCCCCTCGGTCGAGGCGTAGTACTCGCAAAAGTGCGGGTTCAGCCGGTCGCGAATCGCCAGTCTTTCGGCACGGGTGAGCGGCGCGCCGCTGGAAAAAAGCAGGCGCAGATTGCGAAATGCGGGATGGTCGGGCACCTCGGCCAGCGCGCGCCGCAGTTGTGTCGGCACAAGAAAGAGTGTGGTCGCCCGCGCGGCTTCGAGCTGGGCTGCCAGCTGCGCCGGCTCGAAGGGCGGCGGTGCCAGCACGACCGTCCCGCCTAAGTAGAGCGTCGACCAGACGAAGGTGCGCCCGGCGCCGAAGTAGAGCGGCGTCGCGCATACGAAAGTGTCGGACGCAGTGAAGCCAAGATTGACCCAGTGGGTGCGAAAGCGCGCCAGGAAATGGTCATGGCTGATGCGTGGTCCCTTGGGGCGCCCGGTCGTGCCAGACGACAGCGAGACAAGCAGTGGCGCGGCGCCGCCGGGCGCCATGAACGGGTCGGGGTCCGCCGCCGCGCAGGCGGCATCGAATTCCTGGTCGACGATGCAGCCGCGCGGCCCCCAATGGTTCGCACCCGGCAGGGTCAGCACCAGTTCCGCCCCGAAGTGCGCCACCACACGCTCGGCTTCGCCCGCAGTCCAGCGATGGTCCAGCGGCAGCATCACCGCGCCGATGCGCGCCAAGGCGAGCATCACGACGACATGCCTGGCATCGTCGCCGAGCGCCACACCGACCTGGGTTCCCGCCTTGACGCCCAGGCTACGCAGGTGGCCGCCGGTGCGCATGATGGCCGCGGCGAGTTGCGCGTGGCTCATGCGCCGCGCACCGTCGGCGATCGCGACATGGTCGGGGCGCTCGCGCGCATGATCGTCATGCGCGGCAGCGAGGTTCATGGTCGGCCTGTCGGGGGTTCGCGCCGCAGCGCAGGGAACTGCGAGAAAATCGCACCCATTTCATCACAGGACGCCAAACCCATGGATGCTGCATCCAAGGCACGGGCCGCAGCCGAGACCATCTGGTCCCTGGTTGGCGATGGCAAGAGCATTGCAGAGCTGCCCGCGGATCTGCGGCCGACCAACCGTGCCGAAGGCTACGCCGCGCAGGAGCGCCTCATGGCCTTTAGTGCGCAGCCTCTTTTCGGCTGGAAGATCGCCGCCACCAGCAAGGCCGGACAGGAGCACATCCAGGTCGATGGCCCGCTGGCCGGCAGGTTGTTGGCCGAGCGCGCCTTTGGCTCCGGCGCTGCGGTCAGTCTTTTCGGCAACCGCATGCAAGTCGCCGAGGGTGAGTTCGCGTTTCGCATGGCGCGCGATCTGGCACCGCGTGGTTCTGCGTATTCGATCGACGAGGTCGTGGACGCCGTCGCGAGCCTGCATCCGGCCATCGAGGTGCCGAACTCGCGCTTCCAACCCTTTGAGAAAGCCGGCGCGGCGCAACTCATTGCCGACAACGCCTGCGCCGACTACTTCCTGCTTGGCGATGCCGCGCCCGATTCCTGGCGCGGCATCGACCTGGCGGCATACCGTGTCACCGCGCGCGACGGCCGCGGCGCCAGCCACGAGGGCGTCGGCAGCAACGTGCTGGGCAGCCCGACGATCGCGCTGGCCTGGCTGGTCAACGAGCTGTCTTCGCAGGGCTTCACCCTCAAGGCCGGGCAAGTCGTCACCACCGGCACCTGCTTCAAGCCCTTTGCCATCGCGCCGGGCGAAGCTGTCGTCGTCGACTTCGGCGCGCTCGGACGCATCGCGGCGCGCTTTACCGACTGAATCTCCGTCAAGGAACATCAATGGACAAGCAAGCAACAGCGGGCATCGGCCCGCAGGCCTTAGCCGGCATCAAGGTCATAGAACTCGGGCAACTCATCGCCGGGCCGTTTGCGGCCAAGACGCTTGGCGACTTCGGCGCCGAGGTCATCAAGATCGAACCGCCCGGCGAGGGCGACCCGCTGCGCAAGTGGCGCGTACTCAGGAACGGCACCTCGGTGTGGTGGCAGGTGCAGTCGCGCAACAAGTCCTCGGTGGTGCTGGACCTGCGGCAAAAGGCGGCGCAGGAGGTCGTGCGTCGCCTGGTCGCCGAAGCCGATGTCGTCGTCGAGAACTTCCGCCCCGGAGCGCTCGAGGCCTGGGGCCTGGGCTGGGAGGCGCTCTCGGCGATCAATCCGCGTCTCATCATGCTGCGCATCTCCGGCTACGGCCAGGACGGCCCCATGAAGGACAGGCCCGGCTTTGGCATGGTCGGCGAGGCCATGGGCGGTCTGCGCCACCTGACGGCCACCCCGGGCCACGTGCCGGTGCGCGTGGGCGTATCCATCGGCGACACCATCGCCGCGCTGCACGGCGTCATCGGCGTGCTGCTGGCGCTGCATCATCGTCACAGCACCGGTCGCGGCCAGGTGGTCGACGTGGCGCTCTACGAGGCGGTGTTCAACTGCATGGAAAGCCTGTTGCCCGAGTACAGCGCAGAGGGCCTGGTGCGCGGGCCGGGCGGCAGCGCGTTGCCAGGCATCGCGCCGTCCAACGCCTACCAGTGCAGCGACGGCTACGTGCTGGTGGCAGGCAATGGCGACTCGATCTTCAAGCGCCTCATGACACTCATCGGGCGCGATGACCTGGGCCGTGACCCGGGGCTGGCCAACAACGCCGGGCGGGTTGCACGCGTGGACGAAATCGACGGCGCGATCGGCGACTGGACGCGCACCCGCACCGTGCAAAGCTGCCTGGATGCGATGACCGCGGTGCATGTGCCCGGTGGGCGCATCTATACGATCAAGGACATCGCCCAGGACCCGCAGTATCGGGCGCGCGACATGATCCGGCGCATCACCACGCGCGATGGCTTCGAGGTCGATGTGCCGGGCATCGTGCCCAAGCTTTCGGCCACCCCGGGAGCGATCCGCACTACCGCGCCGGGGCTGGGCGAGGACACTCGCGCCGTGCTGGCGCGGCACGGCGTTTCCGAGGCGGAGTTTGCAGCGCTTGTCGCCGCCAAGGCGGCGCAATCGATCACCCCCACGGAGAATCCGTCATGAAAGCCGTCGTCGTACCGCGTCCGCTCCCGGCCTCCGAGAAGGACTGTTTTGTCGATGCCGACCTGCCCGACCCGCAACCCGGGCCGCACGACCTGATCGTCGCCGTCGAGGCGGTGTCGGTGAACCCGGTGGATTGCAAGCAGCGTATGGTGAAGGCGCGTGTTGAAGGTACGCCGCGCGTGCTGGGCTATGACGCGGCGGGCACGGTGCGCGCAATCGGCAGCGCGGTCAGCCTCTTCAAACCCGGCGATCGCGTCTACTACGCCGGCGATGTCGGCCGCAGCGGCTCCAACGCGCAACTGCACGCGGTGGATGAACGCATCGTCGGCCGCATGCCGGCGACCCTGGACTTCGCCGCCGCGGCCGCCCTGCCGCTGACGGCGATCACCGCCTGGGAGGGACTGTTCGATCGCCTCAAGGTCAGCGCGCCGCCCGATGTCCGGCAGCGCAAGTCCATCCTGGTCGTCGGCGGCGCCGGTGGTGTGGGATCGATGGTCATCCAGCTGGCCGCCAAGGTCGCAGGACTGGAAGTGATCGCCACGGCGACGCGCCCGGAGTCAAGCCAATGGTGCCGCGATCTCGGCGCCGACCATGTCGTGAGCCACGCCGGTGACCTGGCCGCGGCGGTGCGCGCAACCGGACGTCGCTTTGTCGACTACGTGTTCCTGACCAACGATGCCGACCGGCATTTTGCCGCCGCTGCCCAGGTGCTGGCGCCGCTGGGAGGCATTGTCTCGATCATCCGCACCAATGCGCCGCTCGACGTTTCTGCGTTGATGGGCAAGAGTTGCAGTGTTTCCTGGGAATTCATGTTCACCCGGCCATCCAACGCAACGCCCGACATGATCGAACAGCATCACCTCCTGAATCAGGTGGCACAGCTGGTGGACCGCGGCGTGATTCGCGCGACCCAGACCACCGTGCTTACGCCGATCAACGCTGCCAACCTGCGCACGGCGCATATGCAGGTGGAAGCGGGGCGCAGCATCGGCAAGGCGGTGCTGCACGGCTGGGGTTGACTCTCCCTCAGAGCTTGTAGAGGGCGCGTGCGTTCTCGCGCAGCACCTTCTTGCGCACGGCGGGCTTGAGCGCGATTGCATCGAAGTCCGTGCGCGTGCGTGCGAAGTCCAGCACCGGAAAGTCGGTGCCGAAGATCACCTTGTCCTGTCCGTAGCTGTTCATGTACCTGACGAAGCTCTCCGGCCAGTAGGGCGGGCGATGGGCGTCGCAGCCGATGTACACGTTGGCGTGCTTCCAGGCCATGGCGATCATCTCGTCGGTCCAGGGGATGCCGACATGGATGCCGACGAGCTTCAGTTCCGGGAAGTCGCAGGCCACCGCGTCGAGCGAGATCGGCCTGCCGGTAGAGCGGCGCGGGTAGGAGGGGTCGTAGATCATCGACTGGCCGACCTGCATCTGGATCGGGATGTCGAGTTCGACGCACTTGGCGTAGAAGGGGTAGTACTTCGCGTTATCGGGCGCCAGTTCGAACCAGTGCGGGTAGGTGTGCGCGCCGATGAAGCCGTACTCGCGCACCCCACGCTCGAGTTCGCGCACGCCGGCCATGCCCTCAGTGGGATCGACTCCGGCCAGCCCGCGGAAGCGGTCGGGGTGCTTCTGCACCGCATCTGCGACCAGCGCATAGGGCACGTGGTAGCAGGCCGGGTGATGCTTGACGCCGACCTTGGCTGCGATCAGGAACGCGATCTCGGTGCCGGCGGTGTCCATGTGCCGGAGCATCGCCTCGATGCTGACCGGCGCGAATGTGGATTCGGCGACGCGCATCTTGTCGACATAGAAGCGCCGCCGGTCGGGCTGCAGCGCGAGCGCTTCGGCCGTGCGCAGGTTGACGACCGCGTCGATGGCGAGGATGTCGTGGGCCATGGGCACCCCTAGTCCCAGGTGACGCCGGTTTTCCTGACGATCGCGCCCCAGCGCTCGTGTTCCTTCTGCACGAAGGTGCGGATCTCATCCAGGCTGGTGGGGCGCGGGTCGATGTTTGCATTGGCGAGGCGCTCGCGCAGGTCGGCCGCGTTGAGCGCGCGCTGCGACTCGCGGTTCAAGATCTCCAGTGCCTCGCGCGGTGCACCGCTGGCGGTGAAGACGGTGAACCAGACGCTGATGTCGAAGTCGCGGTAGCCGGATTCGGCCATGGTCGGTACGTCGGGCAGCTGGGCGGCGCGCTTGGCGGTCGTGACTGCGAGTGCGCGCAGCTTGCCGGCGCGAACATGCGGCAGCACCGACGAAAGATTGGAGGTCATGACCGGCACGCGCCCGCCGATCACGTCCTGCAAGGCCGGCACGTCGCCCTTGTAGGGCACATGGGTCATGTTGATGCCGGCGGCGTCGTTGAGCATCTCGCCGGCCAGGTGCAGCGAGGTGCCCTGTCCCGGCGAGGCATAGGCCAGGGGTTGCTTCCTGCCCAGCGCGACAAGTTCGGCGATGGTCTTCACCGGGACGTCGTTGCCGACGACGATGACGTTGGGGATCACGCCGATCATGGAGATCTGCGTCAGGTCCTTGAGCGCATCGTAGGGCAGGTTTTTCATCAGATGCGGATTGATGGCAAAGCTGTTGGTCGCCGAGATGCCCAGCACATGCCCGTCGGCCGGCGCACGGGCGACCATTTCGACGCCGATGTTGCCGCCGGCGCCGGGGCGGTTCTCGACCACGACCGGCTGCTTCAAGGCCTCGGAGAGCTTCTGCGCGAGCAGCCGGCCCATCATGTCGGTGGCGCCGCCGGCCGGGTAGGGGACGATCATGCGCAGGGGCTTGGACGGAAACGATTGCGCCGCCGCGCCGAACGAAAGGGCGGCGAGCGCGCAGGCCGCGGCGAGGGAGGCAAGAACTCTCATGGATGCGTTCCGGCGAAGGTCAAGCCCGCATGCTAATCGATGCGGCTGGCAGAAGCCGGACGGATCGACTCTCGTCGCTTACGCCTTGGGAGCACGGTCCCCGCGGCGGCCGTCATGCCTGCGGCAAATCACTGACTACGCCTTTTTGCCACCCAGCCGCCAGTCGATCATCTCCAGCCGGTCCTGGCCGTAGAAGAGTTCGCCGTCAACCACCATCGACGGCACGCTCCAGGCGCCGTGCTGCAAGGCTTCGGCAGTGTTGGCTGCAAACTCGTCCCTGACCGCCAGCGAGCCGGCGGCAGCAAGCAGCGCCGCGCCATCAAAGCCGGCGGCGCTTGCAAGGGCTGCAACGGTCGCCGCCTCCGAGATGTCCTTGTTGTCTACCCACAGGCCGCGCATGAATGCCCGTACCAGCGGATAGACATCGCCTCCGGCCTGGCGGGCGGCGATGATGGCCCGCGAGGTCAGGAACTTGGTGGCGGGCACCAGCCTTTTCGGC
Source organism: Burkholderiales bacterium (assembly GCA_046160545.1). Lineage (GTDB taxonomy): Bacteria > Pseudomonadota > Gammaproteobacteria > Burkholderiales > JAEUOS01 > JAEUOS01. Next base: position 5,520 of record JBJXGS010000192.1, on the reverse strand, counting down.
GTCGGGTCAATTTCGACGCGACGAAAGGCCGCCCAGCGCGGCAGGTCAACGTTGCGGTAGTTCTGCAAGGCCTGCGGCTTTTCGCCAAGCGGCCTGCCGGTGCCGGTCTCCTTCCAGGCGTGTTCGACGTCGATCGGCTTGTAGGCGATGCCGCGTCCGTGGCGCGCCGCGAGGCCCTTGAGCGCATCCAGCGCTAGGTAGGACCAGGGGGACGGGCAGGCGAAATAGAAATTGATCGTAGCGCTCATGATTCATTTTCCCATGTGGCCCAGGCGCGGGCTTTGGATTCGAAGCCCATGCCGATCGCCTTTCGTCCACGGGCCCAGGTATGCAATGGCTTGCAAACACCAGCGCTATGCTAACGTGACAACGATTCGACGGCATCAGCGGCAGGCTTTAGGCCCGCCAGGTCCGACCCATCGGGGAGAAGAGCCTTGAAACCACCACAGCGACCGCGGCATCGCAAACTCACCCAGGGACTGAAGGTAGGTATTGTCGGCGGATCGATCACCGCCTGCGCAACCGCCGCGCTGCTGCATCGCGCGGGAGCTGCTGTGTCCGTCTTCGAGCGTTCGTCCGGAAACCTCGAGGATCGCGGTGTCGGGCTGGCAATGAAAATCTCGACCCTGGAGGCGCTTGCCGAACGCGATCTGATTGACGCGGACATGGGTCACGTGCCGATCTGGCGGCGCACGTTTGCGCGTCGACACGAAGTCGCATCGCCCGACGGCTCTCCGTGGCAGGTGTACTGGGAGCAACCGGTTGCCTTCCACGCCAACCATTGGGGGGTGTTGTTTCGCAGCCTGCGCAAGCGTGTCCCGGACGGGATCTATCATCAGGGCCACGAGGTGACCGGCGTGGCCGAACAAGCAGACGGCTCAATCGAGCTTCGCTTCGCGAATCAATCCGCGCGCAGCTTCGACCTCGTGATATTCGCCGACGGCTACGAATCGTTTGGCCGCCGCGCCCTCCATCCGGACAGTGCGACAGGGGCCAACCGCTACTTCCTGTGGCGCGGCATGGTCGACGAGGATGTGATGCCGATGCCCGCCGGCCATGCCGACACGATCACGTTTTTCGGCTACAGGTATGGCCACGGCTTCGTCTACTACGTTCCCAGCCCTGATCTTGGACCAAAGCGCGGGAAACGTCGCGTCAACTGGGCGTTTCACGAGACGATTGCCGGCAAAAACGTACCCGGAATCAATCCGGACGCCAACGGCTATGTCCTCAAGGGTCTGCGGCCCGGTGCGGCAAGCGCCGAACAGGTCGCGTACTGTCGTGCGCTGGCGCGCCAGTATTTTCCGCCCTACTTCGGGGATGTCGTCGCGGCGACATCACAACCTTTCATCCAGCCGGTCGTCGACAACTGCGTGCCGCGCTATACGCGCGGCCGCATCTGCCTGATCGGCGACGCTGCCACCTTGTCACGCCCGCATATCGGCGGGGGCGCAGGCAAGGCGCTCGACGATGCGCTTGCGCTGGACGAAGGCCTTGCCACCGGGGAATCATTGGATGGCGCATTGAGTGCGTGGGACGACGCGCGCAGCGCGTTCGGCCGCGAGGTCTTTGAACTCGGTCAATCGCTCGGGCGGCACCTGGTCGAGGCGACGCCCGTCTGGGACAGCATGGATCGCGCTGCCATGGACCGTTGGTGGCAGGGCGTGATCGGCAGTCGATACTGGTTCTGGGTCGACGAGGTGAAGGACAAGCATCCAACCCTTCGGGTGCCGACCTGATCCGCGAAAGAAGGCATCAAGGTGCGCTTCCATCGGCCACACCCCCAGCGCGAGGCTTTGCGATATCGGGTAGCCGATGCCCGCCTGTTCCTGCAAACCATAGGAGTCGTCCCATGAGCGACATGACTTACAAGGGCTATACGGCGCGTGTCGAGTACGACGCTGAAGACAAATTGTTTGTCGGCCATCTGGCAGGCATTCGCGACATCATCGGCTTTCACGGCAAGACGGTCGCCCAACTGGAACGCGCATTTCGCGAAGCCGTCAACGACTATCTTGCAGCCTGCAAGAAGCTGGCGCAGGAGCCGGACAAGCCTTACTCCGGGCGCTTGCTGGTGCGGGTTGCGCCAGAGGTACACGCGCGCGCCAGCTCCGTGGCACGCCGCCAAGGCGTGAGCCTGAATCAGTGGGTTGCGCAAACCCTGGAGCGGGCAGTGCAAGCTTGACCGCGGTAAGGGGTACGCACCGTCCTCTTGCGGGGCATCCGAGCGGGCATATCGGTCTGCGGGTCGAATCCCAATCTAACCCGCCCGTGCTTAGGCCCTAGAGCGTCAGCGCGCGGTATGTGCGGGCCAGTTCGGCCGGCAGGGTGTTGACGTCGCCGATGACCATGTAGCGACCCGGCGCGCACATGCGCTTCAGGTAGTCGTGACCTGCCGGATCGACAGTGATGCAAAACGTTGCGATGCCGGCGCGCTCTGCCTCGGCCAACGCGCGCGCGGTATCGGCGATGCCGTAGGCCTCGTCGCTCGGATCGGGCCCGTAGTCGACATCCTGCGGGTAGCCGTCGGAGACGACGATCAGGGTCTTGACGCGCTCGGCGCGGCGCTTGAGTTTGGTGGCGGCGTGGCGGATTGCCGGGCCCATGCGCGTCGAGCGCATCGGCTTCATCGCCGCAAGGGCGGCGCGTGTGCGCGAGGCTGAGGAATCGGAAAAATCGCGCGCGATCAGGAACTCGACGTTGTCGCGCCCGCTGCCCGAAAAGCCGTACACGGCGTAGGCGTCGCCGAGCCGGTCGAGCGCCTCGCACATCAGCGCCAGCGCGTCGCGCTCGACGTCGACGACGCGACGCTTCGGGCCGATCGGTGTGGCATCGATCGGTCCGCCGAAGCGGCCCCAGACATAGGGGTCGGACGTCGTCGGCGCAACTGCGCCCGCCGGCGCTGTGGATTGCGCGGTTCCGGCCTCGACCTCAGGCACGGGGAAATCGGTCGAAGCGCTCAGGTCGACCAGAAACGCGGCGGCCACCTCGCGCCGGCCGCGATCGCGTCGCGTGTAGACGAGGTCATCGCCGGCACCTCCGCTGCGGCGGTCGATCAGGGCCTCGATCACGCGGTCCAGGTCCGGCTCCTCGCCGTCCACGGCGCGGTGCACACGCAGCCAGGACTCCGGGCGCAGGAGGCCGAAGCTGCGCCGCAGCTCGCGCGCGAGCGCGCCGTGGCGCCGGCGCAGGTCGGCCATGAAATCCGGCGCTTCGCCCCTCAGGCGTTCTTCGCGCACGCGACACCAGGCACGCCGGTAGGTCTCGCTGTGGCAGTCCCACTCGTCATAGAGGAAGCTGCGCGCGATCTCGCGCTTGCCGCGCGCGCTTGCGGCGCGCAGTTTGGCTGGCGTTGCGCCGGACTCGGCTTCCTGTTTCGCGTCGCTCGGCACGGGGGTGGTGGTGAGCGACTCGCCCGTGATCATGCCCCCCTGCGCGTCCTCGCTCATGAGAAGTTCGAGGTCGGGCGCGAACTCGCCGCGAAAGTCGACCCCGGGCCCGTCGAATTCTTCGCGCGCGGCTTCGGCGATGCCGTCGTCGATATCGTCCTGCCCGCCCGCGCTGGCGTCGGCGCTTTCGCCGCCTTCAGGCAGCGCGACGCCATGTGGCGCGGCGGCGCTTCGGCGCACGCGTGGTGCGCGCTCGAGCAACAAGGCATGGATGTTTAGCGCTGCCGCCGCGCTCGAGTAGACATCGGCGCTCTCGCGTTCGACCGGCGCTGCCAGCTCGAGGAGTTGAGCGAGGCGCGTGTCATCAATCAGTGCGGCGAGCGGCGCATGCGAAGCGCCGAGCGAAGCCTGCACCAGGGCCTCGATGAGGCGCGCCGCAGGACGCAACGTGCCCAAGGCCGGGCGGCCCGCGAGCGCATGGGCGCATGCCCGGTCGAGGTCGGCGCGCGCACCGGGATAGGTGCGGCGCAGTGCGGCGTCGACACGCCAGTCCTCCAGGGTCACGAAGAGGCGGCGCAACAGGGCCGGACGGAGGGCGAGCGCGAAGAATCGTTCCAGGTCCGTACGTCGCATGCTGCCGGGTCGCAGCACGGGCGAACGCGCCGGGCTGGGCGGAGCGAGGGGCAGGGTCATGCGCGTTGCAGCGACCGCGAGCCGGAATGCGTAGGTACCGAACTGCCGGTAGCCGACCTGGTGCAGCACCGCTGCGCGGTAGGCGCCACGGTTTTGGGCCATGCTCGGATGTATGCCTACCGCGGGTGGCAGCACCAGGGTCTGCGCCTCGCGTTCCAGGCGTCGGCGTGAAGCGTCGGTGCGCGCCGCTGCGCGCGGCTCCAGATGCAGCGGCGCTCCGGCGATGCCCTGCGCAAAAAGCGCCAGCGCGCGCTGGATGTCGGCGAAGGCGACCGTTGCCGCCGTAGTGGGCCGACTGTCAGCAGCTTCTTGAGTTCCCGCCGCCGCGCTGGCGGCCAAGGTGCTCACGGCAGCAGCACGTCGACGATGTCTTCGATGGCCTGGCGCACTTCGTCGTCGTCGGTGACTGCGCGCGCAATCGCGACGTCGCAGGCGCGCCGCGGCGCGATGCCCGAGGCGATCAGCTGTCCTGCGTAGATGAGGAGGCGCGTACTCACGCCCTCGTCGAACCCGTGCTCCCGCAGGTGGCGCACCTTCTCGCCGATCTTCGCCAACTGCATCGCCAACGCGGGGTCGACGCCGCTTTCGTGCGCGACGATCGTCGCCTCGACTCGGAGCGCGGGATAGCCGAACTCCAGGCTCACGAAGCGCTGGCGCGTCGAGGGCTTCAGGTCCTTGACCACACTCTGGTAACCCGGGTTGTAGGAGATCACGAGCAGGAAGTCCGGATGCGCTTCGAGCAGTTCGCCGGTCTTCTCTATCGGCAGTACGCGGCGATGGTCGGTCAGCGAATGGATGACCACGGTCGTGTCCTTGCGTGCCTCAACCACCTCGTCCAGGTAGACGATGGCGCCTGTTCGTACCCCGCGCGCAAGCGGTCCGTCGATCCACACCGTCTCGTCGCCCTTCAACAGGTAGCGGCCGACCAGGTCGGTCGCGGTCAGGTCTTCGTGGCAGGCGACCGTGATGAGCGCGCGCTCGGCGGCGCGGCGCGGTGCCGACGCGCCGGAAAACAGACGCCAGGCCATGTGCTCGACGAACCTTGTCTTGCCGCAACCGGTCGGTCCCTTGAGGAGGACAGGCAGGCGCTGGCGATAGGCCGCCTCGAAGACCGCGACCTCGTCGCCCTGCGGCAGGTACCAGGGAGCGTTCGAGAGGTCAGAGGATTGATTCAAACTGGTGGATGTCATGAAGGGGGCGAACGGAGAGGGCGGGAATTGAAGCGTTCAAGGACGGAAAACAGGAACTGTACCGCCAGTGCGAGCACAGCCGCCGGAATCGCCCCCGCCAGGAGGGTTGCATGATCGTTGATCGCCAGGCCCGTCGCGATGCGTTCGCCGAACCCGCCCGCACCGATGAAGGCGGCGATGGTCGCGGTGCCGACCGTTGTGACCGCGGCGGTCTTGACACCGGCGGCGATGACCGGCCAGGCGAGCGG
>JBJXGS010000191.1:0-14921 GCA_046160545.1 Burkholderiales bacterium | reverse complement strand
AGACCCGGGCCTCGGTCTCCTGCCAGAGCTTGATCGCCATCGGCGAACGGATCTCCTCGAGGATGTGCCCAACCAGGCCGATCGCGCGTGCCATGACGGCGATGCCGCGGCAGGCTTCCACCGGCAGTCCGAGTTCGCAGCACAGCGCCCCCATGGCGCCGGTGGCATTCAAGGTGATCTCGCGGCCCTTGCGCCGGGAAAACGCGCGCTGGATCGCCAGCATGAGTTCGACATAGCGGCCATGAAAGCCGGTCTCGCGCGCGATTTCAAACAGGCGCAGGGTGCGCGGATCGACAGGACGGTGGATCGGATGGCCCATGCCGGGAATGGTGCGCCCGGCCGCCTCCTCGCGCAGGACGATCTCCTCGGCGCGCGCATCGGCTAAGCGGGTGTCGGCGGGGTCGGCCAGCGCGGCCATGAGGAGTCTGGCGGCGCCTTCGGAGGTGCCTGCAAAGACGGTACCCAGCCCGCTCAAGCCTGCGGCGACCGCACCTTGCAGCGCCTCGGGGGCGCCGGCGTAGGTCATGCGTGCCGCGATCGCCGAAGGTGTGATGCCGTGCTCGACCAGCGTGATCGCCAACGCGTTGAAAAGCCGCGCCTCATTGGCGGTCGGCATGCGCCCGGTGATCTCGAAAAACGCCATCGCCCCGAGGTCGACGTGGCCCAGGAGTTCGCTGCACAGGTCGCGACCGCGCACAAAGATGCGGTCGGTGGTGGAATAGCCGAGTTCGCTTTTCATCCACGAATTCCCCTTAGAAGAATGATGCAAAAGCGCGCTGGCAACGACATCTGGTTGCACACGACTCTCATGGCTTGGTGATCGCAATCGGTTCTTCATCGATTCTAGCCATCATCAGAGCCGTACCGTTGGCCCTGACCCACCGGATCCCGGGTGCGACACCACACGGGCACAAGCTTGTGCCGCGATTCGCCCGTACGCCGCGGGGCTAGCATCGCGAACTTCCACAAACCTGCCGCACCCTCCCCGGCGCGGTTCGCAAGGAGCGCACAGCCATGGCTCGTACCACAGTCGTCGAAGTCGTCATCGGAAAGCACCAGCGCTACGAAGTCGTGTGCGTCAGCGACTGGCTCGAAACCTTTTACTACGTGCGCGGCGATCGTGGCTATCGCGCCGGCTCCTTCGCCAGCAGGCGGGCGGCCTACGAGCACGCTTGCCGGAAAGCCGAAGTGTTCTGACTCCCATGCTATCCGTTCAAAGCTCGCCCGTGCGCCCCGTTTCCAATGAACGCAATATCGTTCTCTTCAACTCGCCAGTACTCACTTCGTTTGGCACATTCTCGTTCGTGCCCATTACCATCGACGAGGCTCGCCAGCTTATTGCAGGTTCAACATGGACCAGCGCGATCGGCCATGATTCAACCGCCAATATTGTCGGCCGTCTGCTCGGCATCGACTGCCCGTTCAACCGCGTCCGTCACCAGCAGCAGATCGGCGAGAGCGCGATCGTTTTTCGCCTCGCTGCGCGGGCACCCGAAGGCCAGATTCTCGACCTTAACGCGATCGAACGTATCGGTTACTCGTTCGGCCTGCTCACCCGTCGGACTTGATTCGCCCTCACCGGTGCCAGCCGCACAAGCATGTGTCTTGGGCGAGGGTAACGGGGCGGGCCGAGAATCGCTTCGTCCCCACAAAAACGGAATAGCGCCATGTTCAACACGATCGCGATCCTCGGATTCCCGCCGCAACTGGTTCAACCGGCGCTACTGCTTGGCGCCATCATCGCGGCGGGCGCATGGATGCTGGGACAACGCGGCTTTGCCGCCAAGGCCCTCCTGATCGGCGCCTTGCCGATCCTCTACCCAACGATCGAAGCGCTCTTCATGCCGATCATCGAGGAAATCTTCGACTGGGCAGCCCGGACATTGCCGATGCCCCTCCTGGTGGTGGCGATCTTGTTGCTCGCGTTCGCATTCCTGCAAATGTTGATCGCCATTTTTCTCGGTACACCGACCGCAAACATGATCGTCTCGGCATTGTTCGTCCACACGGTGCGTGCAGCCTGTCGCGCTGCGGCGTGGAGTGGCGCCGTCGCAATGCGGCTGCTCTTGCGTACGATCCAACGGCTGCGCAGCGGACCGGCCGGGTGACACGGTTTGGGCCACTGCCGCTCCCGCGGCAGCCGCGCGCGCCTTGACCGGCGAGTTCCTGTGACTGCAATCAGGGGGAGCGCGCCACCCGCCTCAGGCACCTGGACAGCCGCCCGCCCGGCCCGCCCCCTTGTTGATCGAAGACCAATTGACGTCAAAGGCGCCGGGGATCGGCCGCCGCGCAAACTCGGCGCGAGGAATCACCTCTCCCTTGCTCGTAACGATCTCCGTGGCCTCGCGCGGTACCACGTCGGAGATGCGTGAATCTTCGTACACCGGCGTCGCCACACCGTCCATCACCACAGGCTTCTCGCGTTTTGCCATGTTGCGCTCCTATCAGGAAAGGGTTAACTTCTTCGCCAATGTCCGCAATGCGCCCCAAAACCAAGAGCGCTGCTGACAAAGGGGATTCTCGGTCGGCGGAAACCTGGTGCACGCCCGACAAGCTTGTTCCATCCGAGTCCGAGCAGGACCGCAAGGGGAAATGAATGAAGCGACATTTCGTGACGCGCTATCGCAACGCGATGGAATGGGCTGGCGCTGAAATCGGGCGAACCCGGCGACGAGGTGTACGGCACCCTCCTCGTGCACATCGCGGCACAGGCGCGCGCGCGAGGTCCGCATTACTTTCATCTGGAAATGCACGCCCCGCCGGATGCGCGCGGGCGGGAGTCGACCGCCCAAGAGATGCGCGGCTATGGCGCGAGCCTCGAGGAGTTCCACCTAAGGAGGCCTCCATCACGCTACCCTTGGCGGAACCGGGGGCGCCAATTCTCTACGTCTGCATAGCGTCCGGTGAGCAAAAGCAGAGCAACCTGCCGTTGCTGCACATGCGGCCCGCCTGATTCACGCTCAGTGTCCCCGAATCCAGCGATGTTGCAAACGCTCGAAAAGGCAAGAAAGCATTGATATGAGCGATCCCGCGCGCCCCGATCGCCAATACGAGATTCCTGAAGGAGCACAGTTCAGCCATGCCGCGCCAAGCCAATCCCGCGAATCCCAGTACCTACAAACGGCGACGCCTCCTGATCGCCTCAGGCCTTTCGCCACAGATCGTCACTGAAACCCTCTTTGCGCTGGCCAAGGCGCAACAGCCATTCCACCCAACGGAGATGTTCATCGCGACTACGCGCGCGGGCCTGCGGGAAGTCGAAACCCACTTGCTTGATTCAGGGGATGATCAACTGGGCAAACTGCGCCGGGATTACAACCTCCCACCCATAAAGTTCGGCGAAAGACACGTCCTGTGCCTGCGCGACATGGCAGGCAATGCCCTCGAGGATGCGCACGATGACGAGGCATTCGGAGCTCTCGGCGACACAGTGATGGCGAAGTTGGCGGAGTGGTCGCGCGACGAAGACTGTGCCGTGCATGTGAGCCTTGCAGGCGGCCGCAAAACCATGGGATTCATGGTCGGCGCCCTGCTCGCCATGTTTGCCCGACCTCAGGACAGGCTTTCACATGTCCTCGTGGATCAGCCATTCGAGCGCATTCGTACCTTCTTCTACCCGCCACCCCGGGAAACGCCCGTCACCATCGAAACCCGTCCGGGGGAACATTCGGACTTCGATCTATCCAAAGCAAGGGTGCAATTGGCGGAAATACCCTTCATCCGCTTTCGCACTGTGCTGCCAAACGTCCTGCTCGACCATGCGGACAACTATCCGTACCGCGAGGTCATCCGCCGTGGACAGCAAAGCCTTGAGGTCCCGGCGCTGGCCATCGACACCGCTGCTTTCTCCATTCTTTGTGGTGGCCACCCGTTACCGCTCACGGACGAAGAACATTTCGCCTTTGTATGTACGCTTGCCGCTCGCGGCAAAGTCGGAATCACCCCGCGGGCTCTGCACGACGACGACATGAATGCCTACCTGGATTGGTACGAGCGGGTGATCCCCGGGGCATTTGACGACCGAACCAAGTTGTCCGAGACGCACCCGCGCATGGTCAACAAGCGAAAGGCTTGGTTCGAGACCAGAGGCGCGGTATTCAAGGCAATTTCGGATGACACGACCGATTCGGTGCGGAGAAAAAAGCTCATTAATTCGCGCGCAGCCGACTTCACCGAAATGTGCTCTCGCTATAACAAGCTTGTCGAGGAAACCTTGGGGCCGTTTCTGGCCCCGCGCTACAAAGTGATTACCGTAGGCCCCCGCGGCGCAGTTCGGTACCTCCTGCCGCCCGACCTCAAGGTCGAGTTCAAAAGCAAGGAAGCCCGCGACAAAGGCGTAGGCCACCACCAACGCATCGTCGTCAGCGAAGCCGCCAAATCGGACAAGCTTGTGCGTCGTTCGCGCAAGCCTCTCCGCCCTAAAGTGCAAACCTCCTGATACCAAGGGGCGTGGCGGCCGCACCGGCCAGGCGGTCCGCGCGCTCCAGAAGGAAATGGGAAATGAAAGAAGTCAACGTCAAGTTGCGCATCGTCACACCGATGTTTCTGGGTGGCTCCAGCGGCCAGGTGGCCGTCCCGCTGAACGAGAAATCGCTAAAGGGTGCGCTGCGGTTCTGGTGGCGGGCGGTTCACTGGCCGCGGTTTCGTCTTGCCCAAACGGGGATAGACGCTGAAGCCAAGGCACTTGAGGCTCTGCGTCGCGAAGAACTGCGCTTGCTGGGCGCCGCGGCAACAGATGACACGACTCAACCCTCGGGTCAGGGAACCGTCCATCTGCGCGTCGAGAGCGGACAAACAACCCTGCTGCGGCCAAATCTGGTCAAAGCTCAAGGCGAAGATGTCGCGCACGCGGCGCTTCAGGATGCGGTTTACGAGGGCGAGGGAACTTTCCAGCACGCCTTTCCGACCAGACCCGGCCATGTCTACTTGCTGGGGCTCGGTCTGGCGCAGTACTACAGACCGCCCGGGGGTGTCGGGCAGAACTGGGTCGTTCGCCCCGCGATAGCGCCCACAGAATGCGAGGTGTCCTTGTTTGGCAAGCGCGGAGTCGCAGCCGAGGACTTGAAGAGCGTGCTGCAGGGTCTATGGGCCATGGGCATGCTCGGCGGACTCGGATCGCGGTCGAGGCGCGGCTTCGGGTCTTTTTCGATTCACGAGGTTAAGACCGGGGCCGGGATCGACAGCAGTTCTTTTTCGACGTTCAATCCACCGTCTACGCCTGACGAATACAAAGGGTGCGTAGAAGCTCTGTTGAAGGCCAGCGATTGCAAGAACGCAATCGACCTGGCGCCGTTCACCGCGCTAAACAAAGATAGTCAAGTCAGGCTTTTGTACGACCAGACGAGGATACAGCTCTACAACGGTTTTGAACCGGCTGGGTGGGAGACGTTGTCGATTGGTGGCGGTATGTCCCCTTGGCAACTGCTCGATGCGCTGGGCGAGCAGTATCTTCGCTATAGAGGCTGGGGATTCAGGGGCACCATTGCCGGGCGAACCAGCGAAATGAATTTCAAATCGGATCATGACAACTACAAGGATTGCGTCGTGACGGCAAACGCGGCGCCGCCCGTACCTCCAGAGAGGTTGGGTTTGGGCCTGCCATTGCCTTACACAAACAAGTGGACCGTTGGCTGGACGAAAAAGCCGCTACCGGGGAGACCGCGAAACGACGAAAAGACGCTCGAATCGCGGCGAGCATCCCCGTTGTTCTTTCACATACATCAGTTCGCGGACAAGCGAGTTTGTGGAGCGTTGACACTGTTACCCGCTCGCTTCCTTCCTGCGGACGCTGAAATCAACGCCATGCACTCTGACAGAAATCTGGGACGCGGCTACTCGCATATGGCCTATCCATTGCCGGTCGGGGCCATGTCCCGGAGTTCCCCGCCGCTGGCGGACCTATGGTCGGTCGGCGAGAAATTTCTCGACCGATTCCCCGGCTCTCCCAAGATTCGAGGAACCTGACATGCCGCGTTACTTCCATTTTTCCCTCGGCCCCGTGCAGGAGTTCGTCGCACAGTCCCGGCGTACGCGCGACCTGTGGGCCGGGTCATTCCTTCTCTCCTGGCTTTCGGGCGTCGCCATGCTGGCTGCCACGAGTTCCGGCGGGAAGGTCGTCTTCCCCAAAGCGCGCCAGGAGTATCTGGACTGGATCGCCGGCATTGCCCAACCAGGAGAGTCGCCGCTTGCGCGCGTAGGCGGGATTCCCAACCGGTTCAAGGCCGAAGTAGGCCCTGATTTCGACGGTGGAGGGGTTGCCGCTGCCGTGCGCGCGGCCTGGCTGGCGCTGGCGGCGCATGTGCGCGACCGGGACCGACTGGATGACCTGCAGGTTGATGGCCATCGCGTCTTTGTGCCCCCCCCCGGAAAGCCCGCGGCAACACGCGCATCCCGCGAAGAACTCGATTCGTGGCCCGCCGCCATCTGGGAACGCCAGCTCGCCGCGTTCTGGGAAACCACCTGGGTCATCGTCGAGGATCCCGCGGACAGCGCAGCTCTGGACAGGCGCAAGAACTGGCGCGTCCATTGCGCACCGGAGGAGCCGCGGGTCAAGTGCAGCCTCATGCCCAATTGGCAGGAGCTTTCCGGCGCCCGCACTGCCACCCGCGGCGACCCCCGCCACGTCCCGTTCTGGGCTGCGCTCCGCGCGCGACTGAAGGGCCGCGACGACCTGCCGACTCTCGACCTGGTTGAAGACGAAAGACTGTGCGCGATCGCTTATGTGCGGCGGCGCTTCGCGCACCACTTTGCGACTTTTCGCGCGCAGGTGCAGGTAGGTACGCAAGTCCTGCCTCTGCAAGGATGGCCGATCGCTCCGGGCGTGCCGTCGCTGCCCTACCTGGCCGCTACGCCTTGGCTCACGAAGGCGTTGCGCGACGGTCCGGCCGACGCATTGACGGCCCTCAAGCTTGCATCCGATCACGCGCTCATTCCGCATGGGGAGGCGGCGACACGGCTTTCCGGGGTTCGCGCCGCGTGGGAGGAACGTCGCGCGGCACGTGATCAGGCGCTCGGCGAGTCGTACGCCGATTCTGTCGCCGCCCTTGACGGCGCGGCTTTCTTCGAGGCGGAACTCGACAACCCGCGACGCTTTCCCGGCACGGACCGCAGGGCCCTCGGCGCATTGCGCGGCGCGCTCAAGCGGCTGCGCGACAAGCTGGGACAAGCGCCGTCCCCCTTCTACGCATTGCTTCTCATGGATGGCGACGGACTCGGGGCTCAGCTGAGCCATGCGGCTCGCCAGGCGCCGATCACCGCAGCGCTGGACAGCTTCACCGAAGGGGTTTCCGAGCGCGTCGCCAGCCATTCGGGATTTCTGGTCTATGCAGGTGGCGATGATGTGCTGGCGCTGCTGCCGTTGGATCAAGCCCTGGCCTGCGCCACGGCGCTGCGGGCCCATTACCTCGAGAGTTTCGCTCCCCATCCACAGGTGGCGCACCCGTCGATCTCCGCCGCGGTCGTGTTCGCACATATGCATATTCCCCTCATGAACGTCTTCGCGGATGCGCAGCGCGCCCTCGCCGAAGATGCCAAGGAAGCCTGCGGCCGCGACGCGCTGGCAGTGCGCGTGCTCAAGCCCGGCGGAGTCAACCTCGCCTGGTCGATGCCATGGGTCAAGGCGCTGGGGGACACAGGCGCAATGCTGGAGGTCGAGCGTCTCGCCGAATTGCAGCGCGCCAGCGCTTCCGGTCTGGCAACGGGCTATTTCCATGCCTTGCGCGAAGTCACCAAACGCCTCGGCATGGCCGTGCCACCGCGAGAGGCCGTGGACCTGCTGACCACCGTCGCCGCCGCGTCCGGGCTTAATCGCGATGGCGCGGGGATGTCGTGGCAGCAATTGCAGCCGATCGTCACGGGCCTGTACGCCCAGGGTGTGGCCTGGCGTCGCGTCGTGCCGGCCACCGGCGCTGCTGCCTACGTCGTGCACAGGGATGCCGACCGCCGCGGGCCCGTGCAGCATGTGCTGGACGTCATGCCCACGGACCAGGGCCTATCGGTCTCGTCGGCCCCGGGACTGTTGGTGCGTTTTCTGGCTCAAAGGGAGATTTGAAGCATGCCCGTCATCACCGTTGCCATTTCCCCGCACGACACCTGGTTCCTGCGCGGTGCGCGCGGCCACCACGATCCCGGCGGCGGCGCGGCCGAGTCGATGTTTCCGCCACCCGCGCGCGCAGTCGCCGGGGCAGTCCGCTCCCTGCTGGGCAATCTGACAGGTCGGGACTGGCAGGCCGGTGCGGTGCGCTCGGGCCGCGCCCGGTCAGCCGACGATGCCTTGTTCGAAACGCTGTCCCTGCGCGGGCCCTACCTCGCCATGGACGGCAAGCGACACTACCCACTGCCGCGAACCCACTTGAAAACCGCTGACGGCGGGGCGGTGCGCCTCACTCCCGCAGCTGCTCCCTCGCGCTGCGACCTCGGCATGGTGCGATTGCCCATGGTTGCCGACGCAACGCAGGCCGCCAATGGCCTCGCGCCTGCGGAAGACCTGCTCGTCGATGGCTCGGCGCTGCGCGGTCTGCTGGATGACACGGGTCCGGTGCGGAGCTTGCCTGGACGTCCGCTCAAGCACCTCATGGAGCGCGAGCCGCGCCTGGGGATCGAACGCGACGACCATCGCAAGTCCAGCGCAGAGGGCATGCTCTACCAACCTGTGCACCTGCGCCATACCGGCGTGCCGTTCGCGGTCGAGGTCGATCTGGAGCTGCGCGCCTCCCACAAACAACCCTCCGCGGATCGCGGACAGGCACAGTTCATGCTCGATCGCGCAAGCGCCAGGCTGGAACATCAGGTGATCGCGCGCTTCGGCGCCGAGCATCGCGTCGGTGCCTATGCTGTCACTCCGCCCTCGGCGGCAGTCCCGCCACCGGTCCGTGCGGTCGGCGAGCGGGTCCTGATCATGTTCACCACCCACGCGGACTTCGGCGGCGACTGGAAGCCCGCCCACTTCCGCGCGGATAGTGCCCAAGGAGCGGACGCCTGGAGCGGCTGGATCAACCTGCGTGTACCGGGCGCGACCGGCGCGCTCGAAACCCGCGCCGTGCACTTGAGCATCATCAGCGCCGTGATCGGCAAGGCCGTGCGCGAGTCGGGCTGGGACGTGGCGGAGAACCGGCCACGCCCTGCGGTAAGCCTGGTGCCGGCCGGCAGCGCCTGGTTTTGCCTGACTTCAACCCCACAGACTGCGGCGCTCCTGCACGGCGCCCAGCTGGGCAACGCCATCCCCCTGGGCCGCGGCGAAATCGCCGTCGGTACCTGGTAATCATTCCACGAACAAGAGGAACCAAACGATGTCCACCGCATTGATCGGCCTGCGCGCCGAGACTTCGATCCACGCCGGCGCCGGCGCCTCGCTCGGCGCCATCGACCTGCCGATTCAGCGCGAGCATCACGGCGATTGGCCGGTCATTTTCGGCTCCAGCATCAAGGGCGCATGGCGCGAGATGGCGGAGCGCCAGTGGACCAACGACGACGGTCGCAGCAAGGTGGCTTCCGTCTTCGGGCCCGAAACTACGGCGGACGGTCATGGCGGCGCGCTGCTCCCGTCTGACGCGCGGCTGCTGCTCCTGCCAGTGCGCTCGCTGACCACGCAGTTCCGCTGGGTCACCTGCCCGTGGCTGTTGCGACGCTTCGTGCGGGATTGCCAACGCTTCGGTCAGGCGGAGCTGGCCAACTTCGGCGATATCCTGGCGCCAGGCGACAATCGCCAAGCTCTGGTCCCTCGAGGCGCCGCGCCGACGCGACTGATGTTGGCCGAGTTCCTTTTCAATGTCGAAGACTGCGACTTATCGAGTTTGATCTGCAAACTTGCCGCGCTCCTGGGCGACACCCAAGCCACGCCCGACCTCACGCAACTCCTCACGATCGTGAGCGACGATCGCTTTCGATTTCTGGCGCGCTATTGCACCCCGGTCGACCCGCATGTCAAGCTCGAGTCCAACAAGACCGTGGCCTCTGGTGCACTCTGGTACGAAGAGACCCTGCCTCCGGAGACCATCATGTACATCTGCGCCGCTGCCGAGGACGAGCGCGCACCCGTTGGCGAAGGCCAGGCGCGTCGCAGTGCGATGCAAGCATTGACCGATGCCGTCGGCGTCTTCACGCAGAAACCCTACTTTCGGGTCGGCGGCAATGAAACCGTCGGGATGGGCTGGTTCAAGACCACCGTCCTGGGTATGGGAGGCTGAAATGGAACAGTCCCTGCAACAAGTACGCATGCGCTATGCACATCGGGTGAGCAGCAGCGTGAGCGCGCAAGACATCGAGGAGTACGCGAGCGACGCCGCCTCGTTGCCGGCCGACATTCGCATGAGTGGCCTCGGGCAGGCACTGGCCTTCTACCGCGCCAAAGGAAAGCAAAAGGCCGTGCTTTGCGGCCATGTCTCGGATTGGCTGACCGCCCGGCAGCACAGCGCCGCGCACGAACTGACAAGCGAGGCGGGCATCCCTGCGGTGTACGCCGGGGCTAGCGATGTCCAGGACGCGATCATGGACAACGATGTCGATGCGTATATCCTCGCCACCGCGGAGGCCATGGCGCTCATGGAATGGCTCAAGAAGCTCGCCGCGGCTGCGAAAGCGCGCCACGCCACTGCGCAGCCCGCGACGGAGCAAACATGACCCTGCCCCTCTATCGGGAGGCCCGCGAGGCCGCACGCCAAATCCGCCAGGCCGGTAGCGGTGCGGGTCAAGCCACCCTGCACACCTATTTGTACGACGAGTATGCCGTCACTACCGGTTCGTGGTCGTTCAAGAAGGGCGATACCAATAGGAAATGGCTGGAGTCACTTTGCGATCGTGGTCCATGCGGCAATCGGGACCGGCTGCAGGCGCATTCGCTGCGCGTCCATGCGCTGGTCAGCGCAGCCGGCGGCAGCATCCGGGTTTTCAAGGCGCGCGGTTCCCTGGTCACGGGGCTGGGGCGACCGAACGCGCTGGAGAACGGTTTCGCCTGGCACCCGACGCTGGGCACGCCCTACTTGTGCGGCGCGGCTGTCAAAGGCATGGTGCGCGCCTTCGCGCAGGAGTGGGCCGACGACGATGATGCCAGCGACGCGGCCAAGTTAAGGGATATCTTCGGCGACACCGAAGGGGGCGGTGACCTGATGTTCTTCGACGCCGTGCCACCAATGCCTGTACGACTTGGCGTGGACGTGATCAACCCGCATGCCGGGGAATGGGTTCTCAAAGGCGGCTCGGCAAATGTGCCCGCGGACTGGAACGTACCCGAGCCGCACCACTTTCTGGTCTGCCAGGAAGTCTCGTTGCTGTTCGGCATCGCGTCGCGCTCCGGCGACTCCGCGAAGGTGGAGCGCGCCTTCGAATGGCTCGGTCTGGCGCTCAAGTACCTGGGCGCGGGCGCAAAGACCGCCGTAGGGCTTGGTCGGATGTCTCCTGATGCGGCCGCTGATGAGAAAGTGCAGAGTTTGGCCCAGGCTGAGGGAGTGAAAGTACTGAAAGCTGGCGCCCAAAGTCCGCAAGAGCGGATGCGAATTCACCTTGAAACTCTGAGACCTGGACAGCTGGCCGATGCGTTGGCGCAGGGCCGCAACAATGGGCTGGGAGACGGTGACCAACACGTATTGGCTGTAGAGTTGCGCGCCATTGTTCAAAGCTCCGAGAGACTCATGACCTTAGTTGAGGCCTGGGCCGCGAGCGACAAGAAGAACGAGAAACGCGCCTACATCTTCATTACGCGCCCGGCACAGTAGCCAGCGACGCAGGTCAGTCGTGCCGGGCTTGCGCGCTCCACGGATTCAAGCGCACAAGTTTGATGCCGATGCCCTCAGGCGTCTGCTTGCCCCGCGCGCGCTTTGGTTGGCGGCGCGCGAGGTCCGAGAGCCGACGCTTCTCGACCCGCTGGCACTGGCTGCCCTGGCAGCCGACGTGCGCACCGGCAACTATCGGGCCCTCGCATCGCGGCGAATTGAAATGCCGCGCCCCGGCCGGTCGCCAAGGGTGTTGCACGTGCCTGCGTCGCGCGACCGCGTTTTGCAGTCCGCCGCCGCCGCTGAACTCGCCTGGCGCCTTGACCCGGCACTTGCCCCGTGCAGCTTCGCGTATCGACCCGGCAGATCAGTACCTGACGCCATTGCTGCGCTAAGACTGCAACAAGCCGATGGCGAACGCTGGATCGTCAAAGGCGACATCACCGCCTTCTTTGATCGCATCGAGCATCGCCGGCTTGCCCGCCTCCTTGTCTCAGCGGGCTGGCCGCGAACGGTACGCAAGTTGATTCGCCAATGGATCGGGCCGCTGCGCCGAGGCATCCCGCAGGGTGCGCCAATCGCGCCTTTGCTCGCCAATTTCTACCTGGACCCGTTTGACCGTGCCATGCTCCTGGCAGGGCACCAACTGGTGCGGTACGCCGACGACTTCGCGATCGTATGCACCAGCCGGGATCAGGCAGACCAAGCAGTGACGCTCGCCGGCCGAACCTTGCGAACGCTCGGACTACGCTTACAGCGCAGCAAGACACGCGTTCATGCCCCGGGAACCACGCTGCGCTTCCTGGGTGCTGAACTGCGCGTGCCTGAAGCAAATACCCTGGCAACCAGCACTACGGAACCATTCGTCGACATCGATGCGGCAGCCCGGTCGATTCCCGTTACGAGCCTTGCGGCGTCGCGCGCGAAACCTGCCCAGTCCAAGTCCGCAGGGCGCCCTCCGCTGCCAGGCATGCCCCCCGACGCTCGTGAGCCCCTGCTGCGTACCCTGTACGTCGATACACAGGGATCGTTTCTCGCGCGCCAGGGCGAGCGTCTGGTCGTCAAGCGCGACGGCCACCCGACGCGCGAATTGCTGGGCCGCCGCACCGGGCTGGTGATGTTTCGAGGCCACGGTGCGATCTCCACCGCGGCTCTCGGCTACTGCCTTGCGCAAGGCATCGGAGTGGCCATGTTGGATGGCCATGGTCGGCCGCTGTCCGCGTTGGGTGGCGGGCAAGCACGGCCGGCGTTACTGCGCGCCCAATTCCGCGCCAGCGACGATGCAGGGCGCCGCACGGCATTCGCGCGGGCCGTAGTGCGCGGCAAGATCGAGAACAGTCGCCTGGTGCTGCGCCGCCACGCGCGCGAGCGCCACCTTGCCTGTGCCGACCTCGAGCAACCGTTGTCCAGACTGATCGCCCAGCTGCGCAACGCGAGTGTGGAAGTCGCGCGCGGGCTCGAAGGGCAGGCTGCGCGATTGCACTTCCGGCGCATCGGCGACTGGCTGGGCAACGACTGGGGCTTCAACGGACGCAATCGCCAGCCGGCACGCGACCCTTTCAACGCCATGCTCTCCTACGGCTACGCCGTGCTCGGCGAAAACGTGCGGGTGCTTGCCGCTGCGGCCGGCCTGGATCCGCGCATAGGCCTGTTCCACGCCGAGCGGCCCGGACATGCCGCGTTGGCGTCCGACCTGATGGAGGAGTTCCGCCCGTTGCTGGTCGATGCGGTGTGTCTGCAGATCGCGAGCCAGGGCCGCGTCACACCCGGGCAGTTCGAGATCGACAAGGCCGGCAGCTGCCGCATGAACACCAGTGCACGTCACACCCTTATCCACGCGCTGGAGGCCAAGCTCTCGGCGCGCGTCAAGCGCGACGACGACGACCTGGACTGGCGCCGCGTAATCGGCGTGCAGGCGCGGCGCCTCGCCACCTGGCTCTAAGGCGGCGCACACGAGTACCAGCCCTACCGTCCGCGCTGAATGCCCCGGCATGCGTCACTGGCTCATCAGCTACGACATTGCCGACTCAAAACGACGGCGCAGTGTTGAACGCACTCTTCTCGCCATTGCCGAGCGCGTGCAGGAATCCGTATTCGTGTACGTCGGCGAAGGCGAGGAGGTGCACCTGCTCGCCGCGGACCTGCGCGCGGCGATCAATGTCCGGCGCGACGGCATCGTCGTCTGCCCCATGTGCCGCGCCTGCCAATCCGAGCACGCCCCAGAGTGGCCCGAGACGCCTGGCGCCGCCTACTGGATCGTCTGAACATGCGCCGCGACCTGTGTTTGGTTGCCTACGATATCGCGCGCACCGCCAACCGGCGGCGCGCGGCGACAATCATCGAAAACTACGGCGATCGCGTTCTCGAAAGCGTGTACATGTGCTTCATAAGCAACGACGAACTCCACGAGATGCAGAGTCGCGTGCGGGAAATCATCAAACCGCCGGATCGGCTGCTTTGCTGGCCGGTTTGTGCAGCCGACCTTAGAGACGCCTTTTGTATCGGGCGCGCCAAACTGAAGAAACCAGCGGCATTCGCCATTGTCTAAAAGCGCGGATCGACACGATCGCCTTCGGAATGCCTTTTGCCTGGCAGGTTGACCGAGTCCGAATCGCTGGGCCAATTTGCGATTAGGCAGGTTGGTCAATTGCGCCTTCAACCGGCAACAGTACCCAGATGTTTGATTTCACACGCCAAATTCGTTTACCAGCCAGTAATTGTCGACACAACCTTGCTCGCCGGACCAATTGCCCAGCAAATCCCCTGGAAAGTGCTTTGCCATCAACGGGTTCGGCAGGTACAGTCCGCGATACGCTCGCCACGTCGGGAGCGCTGAGACTTGTTGTCCGGTGCCGGAGGCACCGGAAGCTGGACGTCCGCGATACGCTCGCCACGTCGGGAGCGCTGAGACGTCGCGGATCTTGCACGACGCCGTGGCAGGTAAAGTCCGCGATACGCTCGCCACGTCGGGAGCGCTGAGACAAGAACTTACTTCTCAATGGTGTGACTGTTCGTCGTCCGCGATACGCTCGCCACGTCGGGAGCGCTGAGACGACAGCTGGCGGAGCTACCATCCGTGGCTCCAAGAGTCCGCGATACGCTCGCCACGTCGGGAGCGCTGAGACTCTTCGGCAAGCTTCTGGAACACAGATGCCGTCTTGTCCGCGATACGCTCGCCACGTCGGGAGCGCTGAGACTTCAGGTAGTTCCCCCGCG
>JBJXGS010000190.1:0-21116 GCA_046160545.1 Burkholderiales bacterium | reverse complement strand
GCATTGACCGTCAATCCGCCGCCGAAGGTGTTGGCCTGCGACAGAACCAGCGTGCCGGCGCCCAGCTTGACGACTTCCGTGCCGCTGCCGGTGATCGCCCCGGTCTGGGAACCTGCGCCACTGTGGGTAAGCGTGATCCGACCGCCGCTGCCGGTACTGGCTGCGCCGAGAGAAAGCGCGGTGGCATTGCTGACCTGGATGGCTGCAGCGGTGGCATTGGTGGTCACCAGTCCGGCGCTTGTGACTGCGCCGCCGCCGCCGTTGATCGACAGCGTGCCGCCTCCGGCATTCAGCCCGGCCGCGAGGGATACCCCGCCGGTGCCGGCGGTGATCGCGATGCCGGTGCCGCTGACCGTGGCAGTGCTGATCGCTCCGCTGGCCCCCGACGTGACGCTGCCGCTCGCGACCGTTGTCGCAGCGTTGAGATTGATGGCGCCAGTGCCGGTATTGGTGATGCCCGCCACGTTCAAACCGGCAACGGACGCGGTCGCGGTGACGATGATGTTGCGATCGGCACTCAAGGTCAGGCTGTTGGCCGAACTGTAGCTGTAGCCGTTGGTGACGGTGATGTCGCCGGACCCGCCGGAGCCGCTGGTGGTGATGATGACGTTGCTTGAGGTGAGTTGGGTCTCGATCGTTGCCCAGCGGATCTGCGCGGTCCCGGCCGCGCCGCCGAAGCTGCCTGATGAAAAAGTACCGCCGACAAGATCCTCTCCTGGACCATCGACGATGGAAACGTTGGCCGGATCGAGCAGCAGCGTGCCCGTCCTGCCAAGCGGCGCGCGCAGGTCAATCGAACGACGCGGGCTGAAATAAAGCATCTGCTTGCCGGACACCTCCGCGAATCCGCCGTCCCCGCCGGCGGCGCCGCCGCGCGCGGAGATCGTGCCGCGAAAATCGGTCGCTTCGTCCGCCCAGACGATGACCCGCCCACCACTGCCGTTGAGCAGCGCGTCGGCACGCAGTACTGCATTTGCCGCGACCGAGGTCAGGCGCGCATTGGCGACAAGCGCGTTTGCGCCCTGGTAGTCGCCGCCCACCAGAATGGTTCCGCCCCCTGCCTCGCCGGAGGCGTCGAGTACGGCGCCGTCGAGGATGGCAACAACCGGCGCGGTCGCTTCGATGCGGCCACCCTGCGCAGGTGCGGCAGCTGGGACGGGCAAGGCAGCAGATGCCGCCACGCCGCTGGAAACCGGTGTGGCCACGACGCGCACCGGTCGCGCGATACCTGCTTCAACGCTTACGCCATTGGCATCCGTAGACGCCGCCGGTGCCACTGTGATGCTGGTTGAAAAAGCCAGCATCGGGTTGCTGACAGGCAACGCGGCTTCGCTTGCCGGTGTCGCAGTACCGCGAGCTTCTACGTGACCCGCCAGGGTGACGGTTCCACTTTCCGCCTGTACGGCCACGCTGCCACCTGCCGGACCGGAAGCTTCGGTACGACTTCCGGCTGCCACTTCCACATCGCGCCTGGCGCGCAAGACGACTCGTCCCTGCGCATTGACCTCGGCAGTATTGGCGCTGATGACGCCCCTTTGGCGCACGTTGCCGGCAAACATGCCGATGCTGCCGCCGGCCGCAATCAAACGTCCAAGATTGACCGCCTCTTCGGCGCTTGCACTGATCTCGACCCGTAGCGCCGGGGTGCGCGGATTGAATATCTCCACAGCGCTGCCTGCGGTCAGCAGGATTTCGCCCCTGGGCGTGTGGATCACGCCGTGGTTTTCGACGTTCTTGCCGACAAAATAGACAAAGCCGCCGGACTGCGTGACGATGGTGCCGTGGTTGACGACATTGGCGCTGCCCGGCGTCGCCTCGAAGCGCAGGCGCCCAGCCAGCATGTCGGCATTGCTGAGCCCCAGGGTGCTGGCGACAAAGGCCGCGGCATCGATCTGTGCGCCAGCGCCAATGGTGATGCCGTTGGGGTTGATCAGGAAGACACGGCCGTTGGATTGCAATTGCCCGAGGATTGCGGACGGGTCGCTGCCGACGACGCGGTTGAAAACGGTGGACGCGGAATTCTGTTGCACGAACTGCGCTGTCGCACCGGCGCCGATCGAGAAACTCTGCCACTGGATGATCGCACCAGGGGTGTTGGTGACCGTCAGACGATTGCCGCTTTGCTGAATGCTGGCGGCCCCATTGACGACGTTGGCACCGGAAGGGAGTACCTGCGCGTCCAAAGCGCCGGGATTGACGTATGCCGCAGCGACTGCCAGCGCAAGAAAGCCCGGTGACGGCCTGAAACCGCGATGTCTGGACGGGCGATGCCCTTCCACTGCCTTGCTAGCGCTCATCATGACTCCTGCCTCGCAAGCGACGACTGTCGCACGCGTATCTGGCACCCCCTCGCTAGATTGTCCAGCGAGGTCACAGCCACCCTCAGAATGGGAAATGCTACTCCAGACGGTCGCCCGATGGAATCAGACGTTCGTCTAGCATCGTCAATACTTGTCAAATTCCTGCCGGCGGCGGAAAAGCAGCTGCCGCGCGGCGCAGCCGCTACATGCGGGTGGCGAGCCGCTCACGCAACACGATGGCGCCGCCCGGTTGCACTTCGATATAGCCCTCGACTTCCAGCCCCTTCATGACGCGGCTCACCATCTCGCGCGACGCGCCGATCATTTTTGCGATGTCCTGGCGTGGCAGCTTGCTCTTGACGATGCGCCGCCCCTCGCTTTCTTCAGAGAATTCCAGCAACACGCGCGCGACCCGGCCGTAGACGTCCAGCAGCGCCAGGCTCTCGATCTTGCGGTCCGCCTCGCGCAGTCGCTTGACCAGACCACGCATGATCACCAGCGCCATGTCGTAATTGTTCTTGAGCAGGGCGTTGAACTGATCCTTGGCCAGATACACGAACTCGGAGGGTTCGATGGTGACCACAGTCGCGGCGCGCGGTGCACCGTCGATCAATCCCATTTCGCCGAAAAAATCGCCCGGTCCGAGCACGCTCAGGATGACCTCCTTGCCCTCATGGTCCGACATCTGCACCTTGGTGCGCCCGGCGATGATGATGTAAAGGCTGTCGGTTGGGTCGCCGGCCTTGAGGATCGTCCGATTCTTTGGCGCAGAGCGGCGCACCATGGCCGCAGCTAGCGCCTTCAACTGGATCTCGTCGAGCACCGCAAACAGCGGAACGCTGCGCAGAATTCCGACGTGGATGGGTGGATGCGGCACAGAGTCCCCCGCTTGCAGAATCAAAATAGGTATACCAGCGCGCCGTGCATGCGAAACTGCTTGAGCTGGGTTGGCAGCAGCGGATTGCCGGTGTTGCTGGGCGCGTCGGCAAACGCGCCGTCGAGACGGAAGGTCATCTTTTCACCTACCGAAACCCGCATTCCGAGCCCGGTTCCGTTGGCGGTTACGCGCGTGGTGTCTCCTGGTATCGGCTGGTTGCGCTGCACATACCCGGTGTCGCGAAACGCCAGCAGGCGCAAGCGAAAACCTGTACCTAGCTTGAATTTTTCCGCCAGATCCGGGGTGTAGACCTCGAAATTTGCGTGGTAACCACGGTCATTTGCGAACTGGCGCTCCGAAAATCCGCGCACCGAGTTTGCTCCGCCGATGCCGAATTGCTCGCCGGCGACAAGCATGTCGGTAGTGATTTGTCCGCTCACGTTGATACGCGCCTGCCAGTCGCCGGCAAATGAGCGTTGATGCGCCACACCGTAACGATAGATTACGTAACCGGGACGCGCACTCGGCACAGCGCCGGTGCCCGAGCTGCCGCGCGAAAAATCGAACTCGCGACTGCCGCCGAAACTACCGCCCGGCAGGTTGCGATTGACACTCACGAAAAACGAAGTTTCGGCAGTCTGCTCCCGCAGCGTACCGGCGTAACTGAGACTGATCGGTCGTACCGTGATATCCGGGATGATCTGCGCACCACCACCGGCGGCGGTCACGTTGTTCTCGTAGATACGCCAGTCCCAGGCGAGGATAAGACGGTGTTCGAGCGGCCCCAGCGGAGCAAGATTGGCGGTGTACCGCACACCATACACACTGCCCTTGCCGGAAACATTGAAGATGTTCTGCACCACTCCGGAATTGACGTTTGAATAGCCGGCCGTGAAATCCAGCGAATCGCCAAGTGCATAGAGCGGGATGCGGTACTGCAAGCCCAGAATCGCGACATCGCGGCTGTAGCCGCGGAATTTGTTGCGTTCCTCTGGCGACGTGATGGCCTGGGCGGCGAAGACGTGATCGGTCCCGCGAATGTTGGTCATCTGGACGCCCGCAGCTACGCGGTACGATCCGGTGTTGCCGGAACCGGTGTTGTCCACAACCATGTTCCAGCGTACTGTCTTGTCCTCGACCAGGCGCACCACTGCATCGACTTCACCGTCCTGGGAGCCGGCACGCAAAAGCACGGTCGTAGCCTTCGCCGGACTCTCATTGGCCAGGCGCAGGTTGGCGGCAATCGCCTTGCTGTTGGGAGCGCTGCCCTCTTTGAGATCCGGCAGGCTGGCACGCACATTGGCTTCGGAAAACGCCTTGTTGCCCTCAATGCTGATCTTGGCCAGTTTTGGCTCGACGACGCTGAACTTGACGACCCCTTGCTCGAGTTCCTGTTCCGGCAACAAGACTTGCACCGAGGCGAAGCCGCCCTCGACAAACAGGCGCTCCAGGACCTCGAGCGCCTTTTGCACATCACCGAAGTCGCGCCCCGGCCCCACAAACGGCGCCAGGGTCGCATCTATGACGCTACCCGGAACAAGAGTTGCCCCTTCGACCTGGAAACGCCTGATGTCGAAGCGCGGGCCGCTGGCCGGAGCACTTGAAGAAGGTGCCGCGGCAGGCGCGGTCACCCCCGGCGTGCTCGGAACCGGAGCAACGGGAGCTCCCGCGGCACCGGGAGCCTGCGCGAGGGCGCGGGTAGTGCGGCTTTCCGCAATTACCTTGCCGCAATCCAGCGCCAGCCAAACCGACAGGACGAACGCGGACGAGTACAGCACGCGCCGCGCGCAACCCGACACGGTGCGAAAACCAGCGACGGTAGGTGCCGGTGTCGCGCTCACTCTCAACGTGGTCCGTCCTCCGGAAAGGCCCGCGCCGGATCTTTTACATGCCCGGCTGTGGGATAATGGCGTTCTGCGAAAAGAGAGAAAACTCAACAAAAACAAACGCTTTTAGAGTGCTTCACAAGTATATCGACAAATTCACCCAGCGTCCAAGAAAAATGCCACCCCCCCCACGACATGCACGTGTCCTGATTCTCGGCTCCGGCCCTGCCGGTTACTCGGCGGCCGTCTACGCAGCACGCGCCAACTTGAAACCGGTACTTGTCACGGGTCTGGAACAGGGTGGCCAGCTCATGACGACCACCGATGTCGACAATTGGCCCGCCGATGCCATGGGCGTGCAAGGCCCGGAGCTCATGGAGCGCTTTCGCCAGCACGCCGAACGCTTCGGTACCGAGATGATCTTCGACCATATCCACACGGCACGCCTCGCGGACAAGCCCATTGCGCTCGAGGGTGACAGCGGCACCTACACTTGCGATGCGCTCATCATCGCGACCGGCGCGTCAGCCATGTACCTCGGCCTCGAATCGGAGCAGAAATTCATGGGGCGCGGGGTCTCCGGCTGCGCGACATGCGACGGCTTTTTCTACAAGAACCAGGATGTCTGCGTGGTCGGCGGGGGCAATACCGCTGTCGAAGAAGCGTTGTATTTGTCCAACATTGCCAAGACTGTCACTGTTGTGCATAGGCGCGACAAGTTCCGCGCCGAAGCCATCCTCATCGACAAGCTCATGGCCAAGACTGCCGATGGCAAGGTGCGCATCGAATGGAATCACACCCTCGACGAAGTACTGGGCGACGAGCGCGGCGTGACCGGTGTACGCATCAAGGCGTCGAATGGACCTACCAAGGAAATGCCGCTGACCGGCTGCTTCATCGCAATCGGCCACAAACCCAATACCGCACTTTTTGCGGGGCAACTGCAAATGAACGCTTCCGGCTACATTCGCACGAAAAGCGGGACCGAAGGAATGGCGACGGCCACCACCATCCCGGGCGTCTTCGCCGCAGGAGACGTGCAGGACCATGTCTATAGGCAGGCTGTGACCAGCGCCGGCAGCGGCTGCATGGCGGCCCTGGACGCCCAGCGTTACCTCGAGAACGAAGGCGCCAATTAAGGCGTTGCGCCATGACCCCGGACGCGATAGCGGCGCTGAAAAACCTGCAGGAGTCGCTCGCGCAAGCGCGTGCCCAGCGCGCTGCGTCCGAACGCCGGGCCCGACAGGTGCAGGCCAGTGCCGACGCAGCGGCCAGTTTGTTTCGCACCACTGTAGGCGAGGTCGCGCCGATTCGAGGGCCCAGGCGCGCGCCGCAGCCAGTCCGCGCCATTCCGGTTCTCCCGAAGAAGCGCGACGCCGACGAGCCCGAGGCACTTGCCGCCTCAATCGACATGGCCATCGACAGCGATGCCTTGATCGACAGCGACGCCGCGCTTTCCTATGCGCGCGACGGCGTCAGCGAGTCCACCGTGCGCGACCTGCGGCGCGGCCGCTGGGCCGTTCAGGCCCACCTGGATCTGCACGGAATGAGCCGCGAGGAGGCGCGCGAAGCGGTGGCGACGTACATCGCGGCGTGCGCGCGCGCCGGCCGGCGCTGCGTGCGCATAGTGCATGGCAAGGGCATCGGCTCGGCTGGCGGTACGCCCGTCCTGAAGGGGCTTGTGCGCCGCTGGCTTGCGCATTGCGGCGACGTGCTGGCGTTCGCCCAGGCACGCGGTATGGATGGTGGCGCAGGGGCGGTCCTGGTGCTGCTGGCAGCGCGCACTGGAGAAACACGATGAATCCTTCACGCAGGACCCTGCTCCATGGCGCGGCCGCCCTCGGGCTGGCGGCAAACCACCTCTCCGCAGCGGCGCAAACGCTCCCGTACCAGGATCTCGACACCCCCTACGTCACGACACCGCAAGTGGTTGTCGATGCCATGCTGGAAATGGCACAGGTGCGGGCAACCGATCGCCTGCTCGATCTGGGCTCGGGGGACGGACGCATCGTCATCACCGCGGCGTCTCGCTACGGCGCGCACGGCCGCGGCGTGGATATCGACCCGCGCCTGGTGAGTCTGGCGAATCAAAACGCTGCACGTGCCGGCGTTGCCGATCGTGCCAAGTTCGCCGTCGAAGACCTGTTCAAGACCGATTTGACGCAGGCCACTGTGATCACCATGTATCTGTTGCCCGACGTCAACATGAAACTGCGGCCCGCCCTGATGCGCCTGGCGCGCGGCACGCGCATTGTCTCGCACGACTGGGGAATGGGTGACTGGGAACCTGACCGCACACAGCGCATCGACACGCCGGAGAAGCGTGTCGGCATCCACAAGTACAGCGACCTCATGTTCTGGGTCGTGCGTTGATCGCTAGCTGACGCCCGCCCGAGCTGGCGTCGTCCATTGTTGTGCACTTGCGGGCCAGTTCCTCAAGGTGGCCCGGCGCGACCTTACATCTTCGGCCTGCCGCTGCGATTGGCCTCCAGACGCTTCTTTTTCTCGCGCTCGAAATCCTCGTGCTCTTTCTTCTTGTCCAGTCCCATGAGTGGCACAACGACTTCCCACCAGATCACCACCAGCACGAATGGCAACACCACCCACCACCAGGAAATCTTCGCGAACGGGCCAATCTCTGCGTACTTGAGCACCGCCAGCAGCAATCCGACGATCAAGAGGGGCATGACATTCTCCAAGCGCAGGTGCGCCGCGAAATTGTAAGGGCAAAGCCAGCACCACCAAACGACCCGCCTGCCGGGCCATTGGTGAAAACACCTATGCCCCAAGGCGGGAGCGTCGCATAGAATCCGTGCCGTTGCCGTGGGTGCCGCCATGGCCCTGGAGTCCGATTGCAGCTTCACCTTGCCTGTGCAGTTCTATGCCTTTTCGCGTTTTGCGCGGCGCCGGTGCTTGCGGATGAAAAACTGGCCCGCACCAAGGCGTGCATGGCTTGCCATGCAATCGACAAAAAGCAGGTCGGCCCGGCATTCAGGGATATCGCCCTGCGATATCAGGGCAGCACTTCGGCAGAGAGTGTACTGATGACCAAGATTCGCCAGGGCGGAGCCGGCGCATGGGGGCAACTTGCCATGGCGCCCAACCCCCAGGTTTCTGAAGGCGAGGCGCGCGCCCTGGTGCGCTGGATCCTCGCGATGCAGAAGAAGTAGCAGCAAAAGCCAAGCAGCAGTCCGATCGTCACACCCAACCCGGAGGAAAACATGATCCACGCCACAACCCCGTTCACCCTGCGCCACGGCGCGCTCGCCGCTGCCGTGGCAGCAGCCCTGTTGGCCGCCTGCGGCCAGGAGGCGCCCAAGCCCGCTGAGCCGGCCAAGTCGGCCGAGCCTGCCAAGCCCGCCGAGCCGCCCCCGATGGTGGTCAAGATCGGCCATGTCGGCCCGCTTACCGGCGGCATTGCGCATCTCGGCAAGGATAACGAGAACGGCGTACGCCTCGCGGTCGACGAAGCCAACGCCAAGGGCATCACGCTCGACGGCAAGAAGGTGAAGTTCGAGGTGCAGGGCGAGGACGACCAGGCTGATGCGAAGGTCGGCACCACGGTCGCACAAAAGCTGGTCGACGCCAAGGTTGCCGGCGTGGTCGGACACCTGAACTCCGGGGTCACGATCCCCGCTTCGGAGATCTACAACAAGGCCGGCATCCCGATGATTTCCGGTTCGGCGACCAACCCCAAGGTCACCGAAAACGGCTACAAGATTGCGTTCCGCACCGTCGGTCGCGACGACCAGCAGGGACCCGCCGTGGCCCAGTATCTGGCCGGAGAGGTCAAGCCCAAGACCGTCGCCATCATCGATGACGCGACCGCCTATGGCGAGGGGCTGGCCAACGAGGTCGAGAAAACCCTCAAGGCCGCCGGCATCAAGGTGCTGCCGCGCGAGAAGGGCACCGACAAGACCAATGACTGGAAGGCAGTCCTGACCAAGGTCAAGGGCAAGAAGCCTGACGCGATCTTCTTCGGCGGCATGGACGCCACCGGCGGCCCGCTGATCAAGCAGGGCAAGGAACTCGGCATCAAGGTTGTCTACGCGTTCGGCGACGGCGCATGCACCGACGAGATGGCAAAGCTGGCCGGCGAAGCTGCCGAAGGGCTGATTTGCTCGCAGGCGGGTATCCCGACCCAGGCTTCTTCGAAGGCCTTCCTGGATGCGTTCAAGGCCAAGTATGGTGATGTCAAGCAGTATGCCCCCTTCACCTATGACGCTGCCAACCTCCTGATCGCAGCCATGCAAAAGGCCAATTCGCCTGACCCGGCCAAGTACCTTCCGGAACTGGCGAAGATCTCGATGACCGGCGCAACCGGCAAGATCGAGTTTGACGAAAAAGGCGATCGCAAGAACGCCGAGATCACGATCTTTACCTTGAAGGGCGGCAAAGTCGAGCCGATCGCCGTGGTCCAGGGCGGCAAGTCGATGAAGATGAGCGAGTTCATGGCCGCAGCTGGTGGTGCACCCGCACCCGCAGCAGCAGCCGCTCCGGCGCCTGCAGCAGCCCCGGCCGCCGCATCGGCAGCCGCGCCTGAAGCCAAGAAGGACGAGAAGAAGTAAGTCGTCTGCGCTGTGTTACAAACGGCACCGGGAAGCGATTCCCGGTGCCGTTTTGATTTGGGCTCAACTTGGACATCTTTCTCCAGCAGATCATCAACGGGCTGACCCTGGGCTGCGTCTACGCGGTCGTTGCGCTCGGCTACACGATGGTCTACGGCATCATCCAGCTCATCAACTTCGCCCATGGCGAGGTGGTCATGATCGGCGCGATGGTGGCGTTTTCGGTCATCATGGCGCTCGCCAAATCCGGCTTGCCGCCACTGGTCGTGGTCTTGATTGGCACCGCCGCTGCGGTACCTGCCTGCATGGCCGTGGCCTGGGTCATGGAACGCGTCGCCTACCGGCCCCTGCGCTCCGCCCCGCGCCTGGCGCCCTTGATCACCGCGATCGGCATCTCGATCATCCTGCAGCACGTCGCCATGATGATCTGGGGCCGCAGCCCGATCGCGTTCCCGCAGATCGTCAAGACCCACACCTACGAAATCGGCGGCGCGCTCATCACCAACGTGCAGATCGCCATCATCGCCATCTCGGTCGCGCTCATGGGCGCCCTCCTGTGGCTGGTCTACCGCACCAAGCTCGGGGTGGCGATGCGTGCGACGTCGCAGCGCCAGGATATCGCCGGACTGATGGGCGTGGACATCAACCGCGTCATCTCCGCCACCTTTGTCATCGGCGCGGCGCTTGCGGCGGTGGCCGGCGTCATGATCGGCACCTACTACGGTCAGACCCAGTACACCATGGGGGAGATGCTGGGGCTCAAGGCCTTTTGCGCCGCGGTTCTGGGCGGTATCGGCAACCTGGCGGGAGCCGTGCTCGGTGGCATCCTCATGGGACTGGTCGAAGCCCTTGGTACCGGCTACATCGGCGACCTCACCAACAACTGGTTCGGCTCCAACTACCGCGACGTGTTCGCCTTCATCGTCCTGATCCTGGTTCTGGTCTTCCGGCCCTCGGGATTGCTGGGCGAGCGCGTCGGAGACCGTGCATGAAGGCAGCGGCGCGCAAGGCTCCCTGGATCGGCATCGCGCTCATTGCGCTGGCGCTCCTCCTGCTGCCGTTCGCGCTGACCCAGATCGGCACGGCCTGGGTGCGCATCACCAATCTCGCGATCCTGTTCGCACTCCTCGCGCTGGGCCTCAACATCGTGGTCGGCTTCGCCGGACTGCTTGACCTGGGCTACATCGCCTTCTACGGCGTCGGTGCCTATGTCTACGCCCTCTTGGCGTCGCCGCACTTCAACATCCACCTGCCCTTCTGGGTGATCCTGCCCATAGGCGCGCTGGCGGCATGCATTTTCGGTGTCTTGCTCGGTGCCCCGACGCTGAAGCTACGCGGCGACTACCTGGCGATCGTCACGCTGGGTTTCGGCGAGATCGTGCGCATTTTCTTGAATAACCTTTCGCGCCCGGTCAACATCACCAACGGGCCGCAAGGTATCGCGCGTATCGACCCGGTGCGCATCGGCGACCTGAACTTCTCGACGACCAGCAATGTCGCAGGACTCGTCTTCAGCGGGCCGATGAAGTACTACTACCTGCTGCTCATCTTCCTGGTTCTGGTCATCATCATCAACCTGCGCCTGCAGAACTCGCGCGTCGGCCGCGCCTGGGAGGCGATCCGCGAGGACGAGATCGCGGCACGTGCCATGGGAATCAACACCACGGCGATCAAGCTGACCGCATTCGCGATGGGTGCCTCGTTCGGCGGAATCGCCGGCGGCATGTTTGCCTCCATGCAAAGCTTCATCAGCCCGGAGTCCTTCATTCTGGTCGAGTCGGTCATGGTGCTGGCCATGGTGGTGCTTGGCGGCATGGGCAATGTGTGGGGCGTGGTGCTGGGTGCGGTGCTTCTGTCGTTCGTACCGGAACTCCTGCGCTATACCGTCGAGCCCCTGCAGAAAGCCTTGCTCGGCCGCACCATCATCGAACCGGAGGTAATCCGCATGCTCCTGTTCGGCCTGGCATTGGTGCTCATGATGCTGTTCCGCCCCGCCGGGCTCCTGCCCTCCTCGGTACGCCGCCGCGAACTGACGGCCGATCGCACATGAGCGAGGTCTTGCTTGCTGCCAGCGGTATTGGCAAGCGCTTTGGCGGGGTACAGGCGCTCTCGGAGGTGTCGTTTACGATTCGCCGCGGGGACATCTATGGATTGATCGGCCCCAACGGTGCCGGCAAGACCACATTGTTCAACGTGCTGACCAGCGTCTACATCCCTGACGCGGGCAGCTTCGAATTCGATGGGCAGCCGCTCGCACGGCTCAAGCCGCACGAAGTGGCCATGCGCGGCATTGCGCGCACGTTCCAGAACATTCGCCTTTTCGCCAACCTCTCTGCGCTGGAAAACGTCATGGTCGGGCGGCACGTGCGCACGCGCGCCGGCGTGTGGGGTGCGATGCTCAGGACCCCTGCGACACGCGCCGAGGAAACCGCCATCGAGTCGCGCGCGCGCGCCCTGCTGGACTACGTGGGCCTGACCGCGCGCGCCAACGACCTCGCGCGCAGCCTTCCATATGGGGAGCAGCGACGTCTTGAGATCGCGCGCGCACTGGCCACCGACCCCAAGCTCCTGGCGCTGGACGAGCCTGCAGCGGGCATGAACGCGACCGAAACGGCAGATCTTGCGCGCTTGATACGTCGCATTCGCGACGACGGCACGACCGTGCTCCTGATCGAACACGACATGAAACTGGTGATGGGGTTATCCGACCGCGTCCTGGTACTTGACTACGGCAGGCGCATCGCCGAAGGCGTACCCGCCGCGGTGCGTGCCGATCCGGCGGTTATCGCCGCCTACCTCGGCGGCGCCGCGCCCGTAGACCAGCCCGCCGACAAGGCTGGTGCCACCGCGTGATGGAAAACCTTCTCGAACTCTCGGGCGTGGAAGTGCGCTATGGCGGCATTCGCGCAGTGCGCGGGGTCTCGCTTGCGGTTGCCGAGGGCGAGATGGTGTGCCTGATCGGCGCCAACGGCGCCGGCAAAACCACCACCCTCAAAGCGATCGCCGGGCTGGTGCCGACTGCAGCCGGGAGCATCCGCTATGCGGGCGACGCGATCGCCGGCGTCAAGCCGTTTGCCCTTGTGCGGCGGCGCCTGGCACTGGTCCCGGAGGGGCGCGGTGTGTTTGGCGCTCTCACGGTCGCCGAGAATCTGGCCATGGGCGCCTATGTGCGCGATGACGCCGCCGGTGTCGCCGAGGATCGCGAACGCATGCTGGGGCTCTTTCCGCGCTTGAAGGAGCGCTTCGAGCAGACCGCCGGCACCCTCTCTGGTGGCGAGCAACAGATGCTCGCGATCGCGCGCGCGCTGATGTCGCGTCCGCGCCTGCTGCTGCTCGACGAGCCCAGCATGGGCCTGGCACCGCTGATCGTCGAGAAGATTTTCGAAATCGTGGTCGCCGTGGCACGCCAGGGCGTGACCGTGCTGTTGGTGGAACAAAACGCGCTTTTGGCCTTGAATGTCTGCCAACGCGCCTATGTCATGGAGAGCGGCGAAATCACCCTCTCCGGGCCGGTAGCGGCCTTGCGCGACGACCCCAAGGTGCGGGCGGCCTACCTGGGCGAATGAGGCGAATTGCCGGAGTGCGCGCATGATCCACTACGCGCACATCGTCGCGCCGGTCACACGCCACCTGCTGGCCCTGGACGTGCCGGATGAGTTGCGGACCGCGCTGCGCTTGCTCGCGTCAGAGAGGTACCGTGAGAGTGCCGATCGGCTGACCGCGCTTGCCGGACCGCACGCGCATCACGCGCTATGCGCAGCCCAGGCCCTCATCGCTTACGCCGACCGCGACCCGCTCCTGACGCGCCGACACCTTGATGCCGCCCTTGAAAAGGCGCCCGACGATGCGACCTATCACGCCTTCGACGCGACGCTGCGACTCGGTACCGACGACGCACCGGGCGCGATCCGCGCGTATCGCCAGGCGTTGCATATCGATCCGCAACTGCATGTAGCCCATTCCCTGCTTTGGTCGGCAGTCGACAAGATCGGCAAACTCGATGTCGCGCTGGCTGGCCTGCGCAGTCTGCTGCGCGAGCACGCGATCAACGGCGCGGCGCAGGGGGTGCCGCCGCCGCGCGATGTACGCACCGAAGTCGAATCGACCACGCTCATCGTCGCCGACTGCGCCAATCCTGACCTCGCACTGCGCGCCCTGCGTCTGTCGATGCGCGATCTCGCGTTCCCGGTCGTCAAGCTCTTCACCGACCGTGCCATTGACGCGCCGGACATCACGGTCGAACCCATCCCGACCATCGCATCGCACGCACAGTATTCCCGCTTCATCGCCAAGGAACTGCTCTTCCGCATCGAAACGGAATACGTGCTGGTGGCCCAGTGGGACGGCTACGTGGTCAACGCGAGCGCCTGGACCCCCGAATTCCTGCTCTACGACTATGTCGGCGCGCGCTGGGATCACGCCCAGATGCGCGAAGAAGCGCACCACAACGTCGGCAACGGCGGCTTTTCACTGCGCTCGCGCGCACTTCTGGAGGCGCTCCAGGATCCGCGCATCGATGACCTCAACCCCGAGGACAGCGCGATCTGCCGCCGTTACCGGCGCTACCTGGAAGACAAGCATGGCATCGTCTTCGCCGACGACGACACGGCCGACCGCTTCTCCTTCGAGCACCTGCTGCCGGACAAGGCACCGTTCGGGTTTCACGGCGTGACAAACATCGCCCGTTTCACCCCGCTGCCAGGTCTGGCGACCCTCGACTACCTGTTCGGGCCGCTGCCGACCTGACCGACCGCGTTCAGGCCGGGCCGGCGCCGGCAAGATCCGCCTCGGTGGTAAAGCTGTCGGCGAAGAATTCCTCGTCGGGCAGTTGCGCCTTGGCAACGAAATCACGGCGCGCCGAATCGACCACTATCGGGGCACCGCAGGCGTACACCTGGTGGCCCGACAGGTCCGGAAAATCAGCCAATGCCGCGAGGTGCACGAACCCGGTACGGCCCTGCCAATCATCTTCAGGAAGCGCGTCGGAGACCACCGGAACAAATCGAAAGCCCTCGACCGTCGCTTCCCAACGCCGCGCCAAATCCATCATGTAAATGTCCTGCGGTCGCCGGCCGCCCCAGTAGAGCGTCATCGGGCGCTTGATATCGCGATACAGCGCGTGCTCGATAACGGCCTTGATCGGCGCGAAGCCGGTGCCACTGGCCACGAAGACCATCGGCTTGTCGCTCTCCTCCCTCAGGAAAAAGCTGCCGAACGGCCCTTCGATGCGCAGGATGTCGCGCTCCTTCATCTTGCCAAACACGTGCTCGGTGAAGTGCCCGCCCGGCATGTGGCGCACATGCAATTGCACGAATTCATCGTCATGCGGGGCATTGGCCATCGAGTAGCTGCGCCGCTTGCCTTCCTTGAGCAGGAACTCGATGTACTGCCCGGCCTTGAACTGCAGGCGCTCGTGGGCGGGAAGCTTGAGGGAGATCACCGCCACATCCGGAGCCGGTCTCGCAATGCTCTGAACGCGTGAAGGCAGGATGCGCGGCTGCATCTCGCCGGCACCGCCAACCTCGCGTGCTTCGATCAGCAGCGCCGAGAGCGGCTTGGCACAGCAAAACAGCGCGTTGCCACGGGCTTTCTCCTCGTCGGTCAGGACCGATGGCGCATGCCGGCCATAGTCGACCGTGCCCTCGATGACCTTGCCCTTGCAGGAACCGCAGGCTCCATTGCGGCATCCGTACGCAATGCCGAATCCGGCGCCGAGCGCCGCCTGCAGAACGGTCTCGCCGTCCTTGACTTCAAACTGATGGCCCGAGGCCTGGATGGTGACTTGATAACTCATGACAAAGCTAGAATCCAACCATGAAGTTGCACCCCGGACGCGACACCCGCCTCCTGGTGATCGGCGCCGGCGACATCGGCCGGCGAGTGATTGCCAGGCTCGGCAGCATCAAGGC
This sequence comes from Burkholderiales bacterium, assembly GCA_046160545.1. Lineage (GTDB taxonomy): Bacteria > Pseudomonadota > Gammaproteobacteria > Burkholderiales > JAEUOS01 > JAEUOS01. The sequence goes on along the minus strand of JBJXGS010000190.1, from coordinate 5,636 downwards.
CAAGGTCGCGACCACATCGACGCCTGCCAAACGCGGTGCGCTGAAGCGCCTCGGTGCGACCGCGATACTGGCCGACCTCGACCGTCCGGGTTCGCTGAAACGCCTGCCGTGCGACTGGAACCTGCTGCTGCACTGCGCCCCTCCGCCTTCGGCAGGACCGCACGACAAACGAACGCGCAATCTGCTTAAGGCGCTGCGCCAGCCTCGCGCGCAGAGGGCGCGGAGTGTAGCACGGGCCATCGTCTATCTTTCCACCAGCGGCGTCTACGGCGACTGCGGCGGCGCGCGGGTCAGCGAAGCGTGCCGGCCGCAGCCAGGTAACGCACGCGCATTGCGCCGACTCGATGCGGAAGTGCGCCTGACGCGCTTTGCGCGACGCGCGGGAATGGGCCTGATCATTCTGCGCGTGCCCGGCATCTATGCGCCTGATCGGCTGCCGCTGGCGCGCCTGGCCGCCGGAACCCCGGCGATCCTGCCAGCCGAAGACTCCTACACCAATCATGTCCACGCCCAGGACCTGGCCGGCATCGTGCTGCGCGCCCTGACCATCCTGCGCCGCCGCCGTCCCCGACAACGCATCTACAACGCGAGCGACGACAGCGAGGTGCGCATGGGCGAATACTTTGACATCGTCGCACATGCGTTCGGGCTCAATACGCCGCCACGACTCTCGCGCGACGCCGTCAGGCTTGTCGTGTCTCCGCTGTTATGGTCTTTCATGGGCGAGTCACGGCGCCTCGACAACACGCGAATGAAGCGCGAGCTGCGTGTGCAATTGACCTATCCGCATGTGACTCACGGCGTAGCCCAGGCAGCGCGCAGCCGGGCGCCCGCCAAGCCGGCCATCTCGTTGAAGGCGTAATAGCTGCGCAGGAGCGACTGCATGGTCGGAACGTAGTCGACGTAGGTCGACTCGCTCCTGGTCGTGATCGGGTGCACGGGCGCCGGCGCTACGCCGAACCCGGCGTTGGTAAACAGCCACACCGAGCGGCGCATGTGGAAGGCATGCGTGACCAGGACGATGCGCTCAATCCCCTGCGCCTTGAGCAGTGGTGCCGACAGCGCCGCGTTCTCAATGGTGTTTCGCGAGGCCTCCTCGACCCAGCGCGGCGTGATGCCGTAGTCGCGCACCAGCACCCGCCGCATGATTTCGGCCTCGGTCGGCAGTTCGCCGTCGGTCGTGCCGCCGGTCACCAGGACCGGCAATCCGGTCGTTCGGGCAATGCGCGCTCCTTCATGCAGACGCTCCAGCGTAAACGCATTCGGCGCCGCCGCCACCACGCGGTTGTTGCGATCGTACTCGAGCACCTTGCCACCGGCCAGAATGACGATCGCCTGGGCCCCGGCCACCTGCGCCGCGCTGGCCCTGGCCTCGGTCATCTTGAGCAGGCCCAGCGCCACGCGTGGCAAGGCCAGCGTGTAGACACCAACCAGAAAGACCGCAAGCAGAGCGCGCGCCAGGGCCGGCCGCTTGCGCACCTGAAACCATGCCAGGAGTACCAGCCAACCCAGGGAGAATGGCGGCAGCACGAGATGCTTGAAGATTACGGCCCATTCCCACATCGCATCACCGCGGTTGCGGACTACCCAGGTCTGAGACCGCGCGCAATTTGAGTACCAGCGCGATCGATGCGAGAGTCAGTGCGACAGCAAAAGCCCCCGACCAGCCAAATCCCGTCAGCCGGCCGTCGCTCGCCTGCCCCATGAGGGCGCCGGTCGTCAGCGGCGCCAGTCCGGCGGCGAGGCTCTGCGTCGCGGCTGCGAGGCTCATGAATGCACCGCGCATCGGGGCCGCCACGCACATCGTCACCAACGCCATGAGGGGAATGTAGCGCCCCGACATGAAGATCATGAAGGGTACCGTGACCAGCAGCAGTGCCCACAAGGGTACGGGCGGGAACACCGTGACCGCAGCCAAAGGCAGGGTGGATACAAAGGCCAGGATCACGAACATGCGGCGCTTGCCATGCGCATCGGCCAGCGCGCCGATGATGCGCGAGGTGAACAGCGTCGCCACGCCGCCAGCCAGGAATACCAGCGCCAGTTCAGCTTCACTGATGCCGACGTTGTTGACCTGGTAAGCCGATAAGAACGGATAGACCATGAAGCCGGAAAAGGAAAAAATGAAAAGCACCGCCAGCGCGCGCCGATGATTGGCCACGCGCACCAACGCAGCGAAGCCTGCGAGCACGCCTCCGCGAGCTCGCGCGGCAGCCTGATGCCCGCGCACCGGTGGCACAAGCGTGACCACACCAACCCACAGGACCAACGAGAGGCCGACCAGCATCCAGAACGGCGCATGCCACGACCAGCGCGCCGCGATTGCCAGGCTCAAGGGGACGCCCAGCACCGACACCACCGGAAACGCCGACATCACCAGTCCCATCGCCCGGCCACGGCGTTCTACCGGGATCAGGTCACCGATGATGGCCATGACCGTAGAACCCATGACCCCGGTGGCGGCTCCTGCGCAGGCGCGCGCGGCCAGCAAATGCCAGTAACCGGGTGCCAGCGCGGCAGCCAGCGCCGCGCCGACGAAGAGGGCAAAAACCAACAACAGCACCTGCCGGCGGTCAAAGCGATCGACGAAGAGGCTGGCACACACCCCGGTGACTGCCGCAACCAGTCCATGGATCGACACCAGCGCTGCGAACTGGTTGGCACTGATGCCCCACAGGCGGATGAACTGCGGTGCCAGCGGCGACACGACCATCATGTCCAGGATGCTGCAGACCTGCACACCCATGAAGAGCCACAGGACCGCGCGCTCGCGCTGTTGGGAAAGGGGTGGCGCGCTCGGCATCTGTTTGGCGCGCCCACAAATACGCAAGCGCCCTGCGATTATAGGGACGCATCCGGCCGCTGGACCGCAAATCTCAGGGTTGCGCGCGCTTGCGCCCGGTGATCATGGCAAGAACCAGATTCTCGCCATGCCTCAGGCTCGTGAACACGACACCGGCCAGGTGCAGCCCGGCCAGCCCGTAGAGCGCGTAGGCACTCCAGCGGTGCAGGGTCTCGACCCATTCGATGCCCCAGAAACGGTCGGTCGTGTACAGCCACCCGGTCAAGCCTGAAAGGAGAACGCCGCCGAGAAGGAACACGACCATCCATCCACCTAGGGGATTGTGGCCGAGGTAGCGCGGCTCGCTGCGACGGATCAACTGCCCCGCGTACCTGGAGGTCGCAGACGGTGAATAGACGAAGTCGGCAAACCGCGCGTGCCCCGTCGCGACGAAGCCCCAGATCACGCGCATCGCGACCACGGCGAGCGCGAAATAGCCGATCCATTCGTGCCAGGCGCCGGCATGGCGGGTGAACCAGGTAGCCACGACGGCCACGACAAGCGGCCAATGGGCAAGGCGAACCACAAGGTCCCACACGCGAACCTCGCCCGCCTGATCGTCCCTCATCTTGTCTTGTGCGCCGGCGCGCGTAGGCTCGCCGGACGCCCCCATTTGCAAACAGGAATCTAGCGTGACCGGCTGGTCGGCACTGGCGCCAGGGTGAGCGGGTGAAAGTAGGCCTCGACCCGTTCACCCTTTTCATTGAGCGCATAGACCTCATAGCAGCCGCCGTCGATCTTGATGCGGCGTATCTGCCAGCCGCGTTCCTTGAGCATTGCTTCAAGCTTGGCTTGCGGCTGCCAGGATTCGGGCTTGCCGGAGTCACAGGTGGCCAGCCCCGTCGCATGAGCCTGTCCGGCCATCAGCAGAGTGGCGAAAACAACAGCGAGTACGGGGGATGGCATGAAATTCTCCCTGGAAATGCGTGTAGTCGAACTGTGCAGCATAGCGCGCCTGTACCCCAAGAGTTGTAATTGTTCGTAACGGCTGGTGGCGAGGACCACTGGTTCGAAGCGACGTTTCAACCACCTAGAAAAATGCCGCTCGGGCCCCGGCAATGTCTCGATGCCCCACAAGTCACCAAACGCCGGTTGGCGATACATTTCTCGCAGCATCTCCAGCCCCGACACGATCACTTCACGGCCGTGCGGCTCGGAAAGCCAGCGCGTCTCAATGCCTGCCTGCTCATGACTGACCAGCAACGCGCGGATCGCCAATCCCGAACGCCACGCCTCTAAGCAGCTTTGGCGGGCACCGCCCTTGCCTGGCGTTCTGCCTTCCAGCCTGACCAATGCGACAGGATGGCACGGGCCTCTTCCTTGTTGCCGTCGAAGTTCGCGCGCTCGGCATCGTTCTGCGCGCTGAACTCCAGGCGATAGCCGTTCGGGTCGTGAAAGTAGATCGAGGTGCACATGCCGTGATCGATCGGTCCCTCGACCTTGACCCCGCGCGCGGCCAGCCGCTCCTGCCAACGCACCAGGTCGGCGTGGTCGCGTACCCCGATCGCGAAATGCAGGTCCATGCCCCACTGGGTCTTGAATTCGAAGGTGTCGTCCGGATGGTCCTGCACTTCGAAGAAGGCGATGTAATTGGAAGCATCCGGGTCGTGGCTGCCGATGTCGAAAAAGATGTGCATGTAGTGCACCGGCTGGCCGGTGGTAGGGTGCCGGTCGATCTCCAGTGCCTGCGCCAGCGGAAAACCGAGGATGCCGTCGTAGAAGGCGGTGGTCTCGGCGGCGTCGCGGCAACGGAACGCCGCGTGGTGCAGCCCGAACACCGGTGGCTGCGCGGGGTCTTGCGGCTTCCTGCTCATGGTATCCCCTTCGATAAAAAGGCCTTGCCTGTCGCGCCCCAAAAACGGCGCGCGCTTCATTCTGCAACCGAATCTTCGCAGGCGCTACCCCAGGACGTAAAATCGTGGTTTGGCCCATTTGCGGGGAGCTTCGCCTTGATTCGCCTACGCTGCCTTACCGTTCTCGCCGCTTGCCTGGCCGGGGTGTCGCTCGCCCCGGTATACGCGCAACCCTTTCCCAACAAACCCCTGAAGTGGATCGTCCCCTTCCCGCCCGGCGGGCCGACGGACACCTTTTCCCGTGCCGTCGCGCTAAAGCTGGGTGAATCGCTCGGCCAGCCGGTCGTGATCGAGAACCGCGGCGGCGCCGGTGGCGGCCTGGGAATGGATGCGCTCTCGAAATCGCCACCCGACGGCTACACGATCGGGCTGTCGACGACCGGGACGCACGCCATCAACCCGGCCCTGTACGGCGCCAAGATCCCCTATGACGCGCTCAAGGACTTCACGCCCATCACGCTCGCCGTCTCGTACATCAACATCCTGGTCATCAACGCCGGCCATCCCGCGAAGAACGTCAAGGAGCTGATCGACTTCGCGCGCGCCAACCCGGGCAAGGTGACTTTCGGCTCGGCCGGCAACGGCTCGTCCAATCATCTGTCCGGCGAGATACTCAAGACCCTCACCGGTGCGCCGATGCAGCACATCCCTTACAAGGGCAGCGCGCCGGCCCTGACCGATGTGATGTCGGGCACGCTTACCTTCATGTTCGACATCCCCAATGCCTCCCAGCCGCACGTCCGCGCCGGCCGCCTGCGTGCCCTCGCGGTGACCTCGGCCAAGCGCTCGCCCTTTGCGCCCGAGGTGCCGACGATGCAGGAGGCCGGCGTCCCCGGCTACGCGGAGGCCGGCAGCGACCTCTGGTTCGGCATCATGGGGCCCAGTGGCATCCCCAAGCCCGTGCTGGCCAAGCTCAACAGCGAACTCATCAAGGTGATGCG
>JBJXGS010000189.1:0-2695 GCA_046160545.1 Burkholderiales bacterium | reverse complement strand
TTCGGGCGGCATGCCGCCCGAAATCGTGGACTGTCCCTATTTCTTTCCTCGCTGGTAGGCTGCTGCGCGATGGATACGCTGACCCACGCTCTTTCCGGGGCCCTGCTCGCGCGCGCGACCGCTCCGGCCGGGACTCCTCGATCCGTTCCGCGCCGCGTCGCGGCCGGCTTCTTCGCCTGCGCCGTGCCGGACCTGGATTTCGTCATCGGCTTCATCGGCCCGGTGGAGTACTTGCTCTACCACCGCGGCCCGACGCATTCGCTGCTGCTCGCGCCGCTGTGGGCCTTTCCCATCGCGTGGTTGCTGGCGAAGATCCTGCGCGAGCCCGGGGGCTGGCGCGCGCTCTATGCGGTATGCCTGAGTTGCCTGTGCCTGCACATCGCGGGGGACTGGATCACCAGCTTCGGCACCATGCTGTTGAGTCCCGTGTCGGACTGGCGCGCGGGGATCGGCGTCACCTTCATCATCGACCTGTGGTTCAGCGGCATCATCCTCGCCGGGCTCGCCGCCTCGGCCATCTGGTACCGCTCGCGCCTGCCGGCGATCCTCGCCAGCGCGGTGCTGGTGGGCTACGTCGGCTGGCAGTGGACCCTGAAGCAGGAGGCGCTCGAATTCGCCGCGCGCCATGTCCAGGAGCGTGGCCTTCAGGATGCGCGCATCCGGGCCTACCCGCGGCCCGTCAGTCCATGGAATTGGACCGTATTCGCCAGCGACGCGGAGAATCACTACCTCAGCCACGTCAACCTGCGCCGCGACGCGGTCAAGACCTTCGAGAAGGGTGACGGCTTCGTCGCCATGCTGGATGCGCCCTACCGGCCGCTCGCGCAGGCGCGCTGGGAGGTGATCCCGCGCTTCGGCGACGGCGCCGTTGGCGCGCTCGCTCGCGAAGCCTTCGAATCACCGGCGCTCGGATTCTTCCGCTGGTTTGCCGACACGCCGGCACTTGACCGTGTCACCGGAGGCGGCGAGTGCGTCTGGTTCCGCGACCTGCGCTTCATGAATCCCGGCATGGACCGGATGCCGTTCCGTTTCGGCGCCTGCCGCAATTCGGCCGGCACGGCGCCGGGCGCGCCCTGGCGCGCCTTCGAGTGGGATGCGGATGCCGGGCGTCGGGCGGTGGACTAACCAGGGAAAATTCTCACGTTTTGCGCAGTTGTCCGATGCTAGGTTAGCCTCTGCATGGCCATGGTCTTGATCAGGATTGCGTTTCTGCTTTTTCTGCTGGGAGTTACCGCTGTCCAGGCGCAGCCCGTGTTTCGCGCCGCGGGGACGATCGGGGTCCCGACCTCAGCCGTCACGCCCACGGCGGCGGCCGCGGGCGCCGCCGCCGTGGCGAGCCCGGCGTCACCAGCGTGGCCTGCTGGTCACAACAAAGGCGACATCGGTCTGCTGGCCTGCGAATCCGCGGGTGGCCAGGCGCCTACGCTTACGGTTTCCGCAACGTTCGCCGACCTGACGCCCGGTAGCACCAGCCCGCAGTCAAGCAACGTGGGCACCAACGGAACGCGCCTTACCGTGTGGTGGGCGCGCGCCACCTCCAGCGCGATGCCGGCGCCGACCGTGACCCTCGTGGGTGACCACCTCTATTGCGTGATCGTCACCTACCGCAACGTCGTCACCGCGGGCAATCCATGGGATGTGCAGTCAGGGGGCACCCAGCAGATGTCGGTCCTGAGCGTCGCTGGCGTTACGACCACGGCGGCGAATTCGATGGTGGTGCAGGCGGTGGCGCGCGAAAACGACGCGGCCGGGGCGGCCCTCGCCAGCACGCCTACCAACGCCGGCCTGGGGCCGATCAATACGCGCTTCGACGATGGCACGACCGCGGGCAATGGCGGCGGTTTCTTCGTGTGGGACGGGGTCAGGGCGGCAGCGGGCGCGACCGGCATTACCAGCGCCAGCCTGGCGACCCCGGGCATCATGGCCGCGTCGTTCTCCCTCGCGCTCACGCCTGCGGTCGTGGGAGTCCCCCCGGCCTTCTTCGGGCGGACCAATCCCACGGTGGCGGGTTGGACCGCGGGCGCTGTGGCGATTCCCTGGCCCGCGGGGCATTTGGCCAACGACATCGGCCTGCTGTTCTGCGAATCGGCCGACCAGGCCGTGACCCTGAGCGTCCCCAACGGCTTCTCCGCCGCAATCAGCAACAGCCCTTGGGCGGGTCAGACCCGCATGACCGTTTTCTGGGCGCGAGCGACCGGCCCCGCGATGGCCGCGCCGGTCGTGAACGACTCCGGCGACCACACGTTTTGCACGATGCTCGTCTACCGCGGCGTGATCGCGGCGGGCCTGCCTTACAACGTGTTTGGAGTCGCCATTCCGACCCGCACCGCGACGATCACGGGAGTCACCACCACCGTGCCCAATACGCGCGTGGTGCAGATCGTCGCGCGCGATTCCGACATCGCCGGCGCCCGGTTCAGCGGCCAGACGAACGCCGGCCTGGGCGCGATCACCGAGCAGTTTGACAGCGGCATAGCCACCGGCAACGGCGGCGGCCTCAGTTTCTGGAGCGGGACCAGGGCAGCGACCGGCGCCACGGGCAGTACCACGGTCGCCGTCGCCGGTGCAGAGGTCGCGTTCATCACGCTCGCGCTCAGGCCCGGCATCGGTCTGGGCGTGCCGGCGACCACCGCCTTGGGCGACCTGATGGTGGCCTCGCTTTCGGTGGCGCCGCAGACCGTGGCCTTCACCACGC
>JBJXGS010000188.1:0-2804 GCA_046160545.1 Burkholderiales bacterium | reverse complement strand
CCTCGCAGCTCCAGGTAGGTGTGGTGATGGCACTCGCGATGCGCCGCATGGCCATGGGTCCGGGGTCGTGAAAGCGCGCCACGTCGCGCTCGATCCCGGCCAGGAAGGCCTCAAGCGTCTCGGGCCGCGCCTCCGGTGGTGCATTCGCGTCGATGTCGCCGCGCGGCTTGGTCTGCCCGCCGCGACACAGCACCATGCGCACACCCAGTCTCGATGCCTCGTCGAAGAACGCCGCCGAGGCGTCGAAGCCCATGCCCGGGTAGTAGTGATACTGGTGGTCGGCCACCGTGGTGGTGCCGGAAAGCAGCATTTCGACCAGGCCCACGCGTACGGCCAGGCGAAAGGTCTCCTCGCGCGTGAAAAAGCGCCGATACGCCACCGGCACCGCGGTCAACCAGGGCACGAGAGGCAGGTCGATGCCCGCCGGAATTCCCTTGAGCAGGCTCTGGAACAGGTGATGGTGGGTATTGACCCAGCCCGGGTAGATGACGCAACGGGACGCATCGATGACGCGTTCGCCCGCCTGCGGACGCAAGTTGCCGATGGCGTCGATCAATCCACCCTTGACTCGCACATCGGCACCGGCGGCGCTGCGCGCCGCACTCCCTGCGAGTCCGGTGAGGAGGTGGCTCGCGCCACGAATCAGCAGGTCTTCAGTCATGATTGGTCTCGCTTTCGTGCCAGCCACCCAGCGCCCAGCGCGATGCCACCGACATGAGCGCGAACAGCAGCACGCCAGTGACCGTGATGAGGAATAGCGCAGCGAACATGCGCGGAATGTTGAGCTGGTAACCAGCCTGCAGGATCTGGTAGGCGAGTCCCGTGCCGGTGCCCCCGGTCCCGGCGACGAACTCAGCGACCACCGCGCCGATCAGCGCCAGGCCGCTGGAAATGCGCAGCCCGCCAAAAAAGTACGGCAGCGCCGAGGGGATGCGCAGGCGCGTGAGCGTCTGCATGCGGGTCGCGTGGTTCAACTTGAAGTAGCTCATGAGTCCCGGGTTGACGCTGCGCAGCCCGAGGGTGGTGTTGGCGATGATGGGGAACAGCGCCACCAGCGTGGCGCAGATCACCAGTGACGCAGTCGGATCCTTGACCCAGATGATGATCAGGGGCGCAATGGCGACGATCGGGGTCACCTGCAGCAGTACCGCATAGGGGAAGAGCGCGGTTTCGATGACCCGGCTCTGCACGAAGGCGAAGGCGATCAGCACGCCCAGGACCACCGCGGTGAGGAAGGCGAAGAGCGTGATCTTGAGCGTCACGTAGAGCGACCCGAAGAGAAGACCGGCATCGGTCACCAGCACACTTGCGACACGCGCCGGGCTGGGAACCAGGTAAGGCGGGATCTCGAAGGCCACCACGAGTCCCTGCCACAACGCGAGCAGCACCACCGCGACCAGCGCCGGCCAGACGACCTTTTGTGTCCCGGGATTCATGCCAGTGCCGCGTCGTCGTTGGCGCCGCTGGCCTTCAGGAGACTGTCCTGCAGGCGCTTGGCGAACTGCGAGAAGCGCGTCGAGACGCGAAAGTCCGGAGTGCGAGGGTACGGCTCGTCGATGACGACCTCGTCGACGATGCGCCCGGGGCGCGCTGCCATCACGATCACGCGTTGCGACAGGAACACCGCCTCGTGGATGCTGTGGGTGACGAACATCACGGTCAGGTTCTTGGCTGCCCACAATTCGAGAAGGTCGGCGTCAAGGCGATTGCGTGTGATCTCGTCCAGGGCGCCGAAGGGTTCGTCCATGAGCAGGAGCTGCGGCTCGGTGACCAGGCCGCGCGCGATGGACACGCGCATCTGCATGCCTCCGGAGAGTTCGCGCGGCAGATGGGTCTCGAACTTTTCCAGCCCGACCAGTTGCAGGGCACGGCGCACACGCGCCTCGGCCTCCCCACGTGCGATGCCGGCCAGGTCAAGCGGCAGGCGCACGTTGGCCATGACCCGCGCCCAGGGCATGAGCGTGGCTTCCTGGAAGACGAAACTGAGGCGATGTCCGCCGCTCTCGGCCTCGGCCACCGGTTTGCGCCACAGGTGCAGCCGACCATCGCTCGCGTCCAGGAGCCCGGCGACCATCTTGAGGAGAGTGCTCTTGCCGCAGCCACTCGCCCCCAGAAGGGTGATGAATTCGCCCTCGCGGACCGTCAGGTTGACCGGCAGGAGGGCCTGTGTGCCGTTGGGATAGGTCTTTTGTGCGGAGAGGACTTCGACGGCGGGAATGGTGCTCATGCGTTCACGGTAGCGCGCCTCAACTAGGGCATCACCCGCATGTCACGCACAAACTGGGTCGTATAGGTCTTCTTCATGTCGACCTTGGCGGGGTCCACGAGCTTCATCGCGACCATCATGTCGTAGGTCTTCTTCATCCGTTCATCGGTGATGATACCCACCCCCATCTTGGCCGCGTCGCCGCCAAAGACCATGCCGGTCTCGTTCAAGAGCTTGGCCCCGTGCACGAGCTTGACGTCGGTCATGTTGGGATTGTCCTTCTTGATGAGCGCATTGGCGGCAGCGGCATCACCCTTCAGGTAGGCCTTCCAGCCCTCCATCGAAGCGCGCACAAAGGAACCCAGGGCCTTGGTGCGCTCCTTGACGGTCTTTTCCAGGCACACGATGGTAGTGCTGTAGGGCGGCCAACCGTGATCGGAGAGCAGGAAAACGTTGGGCTTGAACTTGGCCTCCTGCTCGATGGCGAACGGTTCGCTCGACAGGTAGCCCTGTTGCACGACGTTCTTGTCGGCGATGAAGGGCTGGATGTTGAAGGTGTAGGGGCGCGCCTGTGAGGCCTCGAGCTTGTAGGTCGACA
>JBJXGS010000187.1:0-27402 GCA_046160545.1 Burkholderiales bacterium | reverse complement strand
GATTCGACAAGCTTGGTATCCAGGCCAACCCGGTGGCGGCTTCCGCGATGGGTCGGCAAATGCAGGAAGAGGCGCTCTTCTGGAAGAAGGCGGTCGCGGAAGCGGGTGTATCGCTGGATTGACGAGGACCGACGTCAAGACCGTCGCTTGACGCGCCGGAGCCAGCTGCGCCGTCCGGCGACAGGCACGCCACTGGTACCGTCATTACGCGGGCATTGGAGCGCTACGGCAACGTCGGGTGCCACGGTTTGGAGGCCGACTGCCGCTTCACGGTCGCTTACTTCGGACGGCTCGATGGTTGGGCGCAGGATTCGATGCGCGCCGGAGTGGATGTGATTGCCGCCATCGACGCCCCAGCTGCTGCGGCCAAGGTAGCAGTCCAACAGCACAGGGCGACGCCCCGCCAGTGCGCGGAACGCGCTAAGCTTCTACATCGCGAGCACAGGTGGCGACGCAATGATCGCTTCTTGCCGCAGATCGCTTTGCCGGTTGATGGCGTTGCCGGCGATTCTGCCGGTATGGCGCCAGCCCGGCAGAGTTTCCGATCCGCTTCGAGCTGATGATCAACGCGGGCGCAGAGCGCGCTCTCGGCGTCAACGTGCCGCTGGCGGTGCCGTAGCGCGCTGAAATAATGACTGAATGAATCGTTGTTGCATACCTCGATGACTGTGAGCGGATGACCCGATCTTGCTGGAGGTGCGAACATGAATCAGCGCAGGACGTTTCTAACCACACTGGTCGCCGGGTTGGCGGCAGCCTCGCGCGCGGCGCCGGCGCAGCAAATGCCCAAGGTAGGCTGGCTGCAGTTGAGCTCCAAGGGCATGTATGCCGAGCTGACCTCGCGCGGCTTTCTCAAGGGCCTGCGCGAGGCGGGTTACGAGGAAGGGCGCAACATCCAGATCCTGCACCGCGCCGCCGAGCACGACCTGCGCAAGCTGCGCGCGCTGGCGCGCGACCTGGTCGCGCAGAAGGTCGACGTCATTTTCGCGCCCGCCAAGCCGATGGCCGACGCCGCCTGGTATGCCAGCCGCGCCGTTCCCACCGTGATTGCCACGGTCACCGATCCTGTGCTGGTCGAATACGCGGTCTCGCTGGCGCGACCGGGCAAGCACATCACAGGGGTGACCACCGCCAGCGGGGAATTGATCGGCAAGCGCATTCAGCTGCTCGCGGAGATGGTCCCTGGCTTAAAGCGCCTCGGCACCCTGATCGATCCCGATCTGCTCGATTCTTGCACCGAGGAGGTCGAGTTGATGGAAAAGGCGGCCAGGAAGCTCGGGCTGTCCCTCGAGCGTGTTCCGGTCAGGCTCGACAACCTCGACCTTGAGACGGCGATCAGGACAGCGCTGGCCGGCAAGGTGCAGGCGCTGATCACTGCACCGATGACCAGCAACCAGGACTTCACCGACAAGGTGGCCGAGGCCTCGGCCAGGCATCGCCTGCCGTTCATGCACGACGTGCCACAACTGGCTGCATCGGCCCTCGCCGTCTACGGCCCTGACACCGAGGACATCTTTCGCCGCGCAGCGCACTATGTGGCGCGCATCCTCAAGGGCGAAAAGCCGGCGGCGATGGCCATCGAGGAGCCGCGCGAATTCCGCCTGATCGTCAATCGCCGGGTGGCGCGGCAGCTGGGGCTGACACTGTCGCAGGCGGTGCTGCTGCGCGCGGACGAGGTCATCGAGTGAGGCGTCGCGATATCGGGAAACTCATGTGCGTGGCGTTGGCCGGAGCGTCCGGGGCGGTGCGGGCGCAACCCGCCCGCATGCGGCGCATCGGTTTCCTGTCGCTTTTTTCACATTCGGATCCGCCGTCCCCGGAACGCCAGGCATTTATCGCCGGGCTCGCCGAGCGCGGCCTGGTCGTCGGGAAGAACCTGGAGATCGTGTACGCCTCCGCCGAGGGCGTGGTCGAGTTCCTGGACGACGTCGCCCGGGACCTGGCAGCCAAGCGTGTGGAAGTCATCGCGACCACTGCCGCGCTCGTGCCTGTCGTAATGCGGGTGGCGCCCACAATGCCGGTGGTGATGTTGGCCGTGGGTGACCCGGTTGGCCTGAAGCTGGTGGCGTCGCTGGCGCGGCCGGGAGGCAATGTCACGGGCATGAGCTTCAATTCCAGCGATCTTGCGCCCAAGCGCGTGCAGTTGCTGCAGGAGCTCGTGCCGAGCGTCAAGCGCCTGGCGGTACTCTTCGACACGCGCAACGGCAATGCGCGCCTGGAGGGTGCGGCCGTCGAGGCGGCGGCCCGGAAGCTGGGCCTCACGCCCGTGCAGTTGGGCTTCGAGGACGATCGCAGCCTTACCGCCGCGCTCGGGCGCGTGGTGGCACAAAAGGCTGATGCCTTCTACGCCGCTTTCGAGGGCACCATCGTGGCCCGGCGGCGCCACGAGATCGCCGAGTTCTCGTTGGCCAGAAAGCTACCCGCGGTTGCGGGGTATAGCCCCCTGGCCGAGGCGGGCTGTCTCTTGTCCTACGCAGCCGACCTTGCCGCGGTGTTTCGGCGTAGCGCCGATTTCGTCTACCGCATCCTCGCCGGCGCCAAGCCGGCGCAGCTGCCGGTGGAACAGGCTGACCGCTTCGAACTGGTGGTCAACATGGCAACCGCGCGGCGCATCGGCGTGGCGATTCCGCAGTCCTTTCTCTTGCGCATTGACCGGGTGATCGAATGACTGACAGGCGCAAGATGATCGCAACGCCTGCGGGCGGCGCGGGAATGCCTGTGGAATTGTCGACGCGCTTCGAACTGGTCAACATGCGCACGGCGCGCGCGCTTGGCATCAACGTGCCGCAGTTGGTGCTGTTGCGCGCGGACCAGGTGATCGAATGAAACGACGCGTCCTTCTCCTAGGCACGGTGGCCGGCGCGACGGGCGCGCGCAGCTTGGTCGCTCAGACGGCGATGCGTCGCGTCGGCGTGCTCGAAGCCGCTGCCGGTGCGGCCAACATGCCGCGCCGGGCGGCCTTCCTGCGCGGCCTGCGAGGTCTCGGGTGGGAAGAGGGCAGGAATCTTGAGATGCGCTTCGTTTCCGCCGATGGCAACGAAGATCGGCTGGACACTCTGGCACGCGAATTGGTGACAGCCAGGATGGAGGTGATCGCGACCAGCGCGGCGATATCAACGCGTTCCCTTTTGCGGGCCACCCGCAGCGTGCCTGTGGTGATGGTCACTGTCGCAGATCCGGTCGGCAACGGTTTTGTTCAAAGTCTGGCGCGCCCGGGCGGCAACGTCACTGGGCTGTCGAATCAGCAGGAAGATGTGCTAGGCAAGGTTATCGAGGCACTGGTGCAACTGGTGCCAGCGGCGCGGCGCGTCGCCGTGGTCATCAACGGCAACAGCCCGGCGCAGGCAGCCTACAGGCGTGCGACAACCGCCGCCGCTGCGGTACTCGGACGCCACTGCCCGGTGCTAACCGTGAATTCACCTGCCGAGATCGCGGCTTTGGCGAGCCAAGTGCGAGAGGCCGCTGCTCAGGCCGTGGTGGTTACGGCCGATCCGCTTTTCACAGGGCATGCGACTGCCTTGGGCGCTGCGCTCACGGGAACGCGGCTGCCAGTAGCCTACGGGCTGCGCCTGCATCTTGCGCACGGTGGCGTGCTGAGCTTTGGCGTCAATTTCGAGGCCAACTGGGAGTACGCGGCACGATTCGTCGACCGCATTCTCAAGGGTACCCGACCGGCCGATATCCCGGTGGAACTGCCGATGCGCTTCGAGTTGGTGGTCAGTCGCGGCAATACGCGTGCCATGGGGTTGCGCATTCCCGATACACTACTTGCCCGCGCGGATGAGATCATCGACTGATGATGCGCGTTCGGGCGCGACTCGGCGCCAGACCGGTGCAGTGCAGCGACAAGACAAGAACAAATTTGCCCTTGACGGAGGCATACACATGAAGATCGAAACCATCGCCGTCCACGGCGGCTACAAGCCAGACCCCACCACCCACGCGGTGGCAGTGCCCATTTATCAAACCGTCGCCTATGCGTTCGATAGCACGCAGCACGGCGCGGACCTGTTCGACCTCAAGGTGCCCGGCAACATCTATACCCGCATCATGAACCCGACCCAGGACGTGCTCGAGCAGCGCGTCGCGGCGATGGAGGGCGGCATCGCGGCGCTGGCACTGTCCTCCGGCCAGGCGGCGGTGACCTATTCGATCCAGACCATCGCAGAGGCCGGCGACAACATCGTCGCCTCCTCGGCGCTCTACGGCGGCACCTACAACCTGTTCGCCCATACCTTGCCGCAATTCGGCATCGAAGGCCGCTTCGCGGACTACCGCGAACCAGGATCATTCGAGAAGCTGATCGACGCCAAGACCAAGGCGGTATTCGTCGAGTCGATCGGCAATCCGCTGGGCAACATCACCGACTTCGCGGCGATCGCCGAGATCGCGCATCGCCACGGCGTGCCGCTGATCGTGGACAACACGGTTCCCAGTCCCTACCTGCTGCGCCCGTTCGAGCATGGCGCGGACATCGTCGTGCATTCCCTGACCAAGTACATGGGGGGCCACGGCAATTCGATCGCCGGGGCGATCGTCGACTCGGGCAAATTCCCGTGGAAGGAGCACAAGGCGAAATTCAGGCGCCTGAACGAGCCGGATGTCTCCTACCACGGCGTGGTCTATACCGATGCACTGGGGCCGGCGGCCTACATCGGCCGCGCGCGCGTGGTGCCGCTACGCAACATGGGCGCCGCGATCTCGCCCTTCAATTCGTTCATGATCCTGCAAGGTATCGAGACCCTGCCGCTACGCATGGACCGCATCTGCGCCAACGCGCTGGCCGCAGCGCAGTACCTCAAGGGCCATTCGAAGGTCAAGTGGGTGCGCTATGCCGGACTTCCGGAGGATCCTGCCCACGCCCTGGCAAAGAAGTACATGGGCGGACGCGCCTCGGGTCTATTCACCTTCGGCGTAACTGGCGGACGCGAGGGCGGCGCACGCTTCCAGGACGCGTTGAAGCTCATCACGCGCCTGGTCAACATCGGCGACGCCAAATCACTGGCCTGTCATCCCGCCTCCACCACCCACCGCCAGCTGTCCAGCGAGGAACTCGCCAAGGCCGGTGTCAGCGAGGACACGGTACGCCTGTCGATCGGCATCGAGCACATCGACGACATCCGCGAGGACCTCGAGCAGGCGCTAGCGGCGGTGTAGCGCGACGGGCTTGTCGTAGACTCGGTAGCATGATGACGCGCTGCGGGCGGGGCTGATGAACGCGGTCGCCACGCCCGCGGCGGGCGTCGTCGACCTGCGGCGGCGTCGCGGGCGCCTGTTCAGGCGCTACTTCCTGTTCATCATGGCGCTGGTGTGCGGCGCGCTGCTCGCCAGCGGCGGCATCAGCCTGTATGCGTCCTATCAGGAGAACAAGCTCGCACTGGCACGGCTGCAGAAGGAAAAGGCGATCGCGGCGGCATCGATCATCGCGCAGTTTGTCAAGAGCGTCGAGCAGCAGCTCACTTTCGCTGCCCTGCCGCAATTGGGCAGCGAGGGCGCCGAGCAGCGCCGCATCGAGTTCCTGAAGTTGCTGCGTCAGGCGCCCGCAGTCACCGACATCACCCAACTCGATGCGCAGGGGCAGGAAGTGCTGGCGGTCTCGCGCCTGTCGATGGACACTGCAGGGGCCTCAAAAGATCGTTCCGCGGATCCAGCTTTCCTCAACGCCAAACCTGGCAAGCCGTGGATCGGCCCGGTGTACTTCCGCAAGGAGACAGAACCGTACTTCAGCATCGGTCTGCGCACTGGTGGTGGCGTCACCGTCGCGGAGGTCAACCTCAAGTTCGTCTGGGACGTGGTCTCGCGCATCCGCGTCGGTCAGAAAGGCAAGGCCTACGTTGTCGACGCGAAAGGGCAATTGGTCGCCGATCCAGACATCGGCCTAGTGCTGCGCAAGACCGATCTGTCCGCACTGGAGCAGGTCAAGGCCGCGCTGGGTGGCAAACGTGAAGACGAGCTGGCACTGATAGGACGTTCGCACGATGGTACCGAGGTGCTCACCGCCTGGTCGCCGATCGAGACACTCGGCTGGGAGGTCTTCATCGAGCAGCCGGTCTCGGAAGTGTTCGCGACCCTCAACGCCTCGATCGTGCGCACCGGGTTGTTGCTGCTGATCGGGCTGGCGGTCTCGGCGATTGTCTCGACCTTCCTCGCGCGCAGCATGGTGCGGCCCATTCGCGTGCTGCAAGAGGGCGCGCAACGCATCGGCGCAGGCGAACTCGATCAGAGGATCGAAGTCAAGACCGGCGACGAGCTCGAGACCCTGGCCGAACAGTTCAACCAGATGACGGAGCGGTTGCGCGAGTCTTACGCCGGGCTGGAGCGCAAGGTCGAGGAACGTACCAGGGAGTTGACCGCGAGCCTGGAACGACAGGCAGCGAGCGCAGAGGTGCTGCGCACGATCAGCAACTCGGTTACCGACTACAAGCCAATCCTCGACGTGGTGGTAACGCGTGCCGCGCAGATCTGCAGCGCGCGCGACGCGCTAGTGTTCCTGGTCGACGGCGAGCGCCTGGTGAAAGCCGCCGCCTTCGGCGAGTTCACCCTCGACGAGGTCCCCGAGTCGATCAGCCTGGTGCAAGGCGCCGCGCCGGGCCGCGCGGTACTCGACCGGCAGGTGGTGCATATCCCCGATCTTGCCGCCGTCGACGATGAGGAGTATCCGATCTCGCGCGAGCTGCACAAGAAGTACGGCCACCGCTCTCTTCTCTCGGTGCCGCTGATGCGCGAGGGCGAAGCGCTGGGCGTGATCAATATCCGGCGCACCGAGGCCGGCGGCTTCAGCGATACCCAGATCGCGCTAATGCGCACATTTGCCGACCAGGCCGCGATCGCGATCGCCAACACGCGCCTGTTCGAAGAGATCCAGGAAAAGGGACGCCAGCTCGAATTGGCCAACCAGCACAAATCCGAATTTCTGGCCAACATGAGCCACGAGCTGCGCACCCCGGTGATCGCCGTGATCGGCTTCTCGGAGGTGCTGATCGAGGGCATGTTCGGCGAAATGAACGAGAAGCAGCTCGACTATGTGCAGGACATCCATTCTTCGGGCAAGCATCTGTTGTCCCTCATCAACGACATCCTCGACCTCTCCAAGATCGAGGCTGGGCGCATGGAGCTCGAGGTCACCACGTTCGACCTGCCGTCGGCCATCGGCAATGCGGTCACGCTGGTGCGCGAGCGCGCGCAGCGACACGGCATAGAACTCAAGACCGAGGTTGCGGACGACCTGGGTGACTATCAGGGGGACGAACGCAAGTTCAAGCAGATCATGCTCAACCTGTTTTCAAACGCGGTCAAGTTCACCGGCGACGGTGGCCGCGTCACCGTCGCCGCGCACCGTAACGACGCGGCCATCGAAGTGTCGGTCTCTGACACCGGCATCGGCATCGCTCCGGAGGACCAGCCAAAGGTGTTCGAGGAGTTTGTGCAGGTGGGTTCGAACTACGCAACCAAGCGCGAAGGCACCGGGCTGGGCCTGCCGCTGGCGCGGCGCTTTGTCGAGTTGCATGGCGGACGCATGTGGCTGACGAGCACGCCGGGGACCGGGTCGACGTTCTTCTTCTCCTTGCCAGTGAAACAGGAGGTTGCCGCATGAGCACCGTCCTCATCGTCGAAGACAACGAAAAAAACATGAAGCTTTTGCGCGACGTGCTGGGCTTCAAAGGATACACCGTGCTCGAAGCGGTCGACGGTGAGACCGGGGTCACCCTTGCCGGCACGCATTTGCCGGACCTGGTCTTGATGGACATCCAGTTGCCCGGCATCAACGGGGTCGAAGCACTGCGGCGGCTGCGTGCCGAGCAGGCAACGGCGAGCATTCCGGTCATTGCGGTTACCGCCTCGGTCATGGACCAGGACCGTCGCCAGATCATCGAAGCCGGCTTTGATGGCTTCGTCAGCAAGCCGGTCAACCTGAAGGAACTCATGGCCGCGGTGGAAAAATCGATTGCCGAAGGGCGTGCATGAATACCCCGCCGCGCGTGCTGGTGGTCGACGACACGCCGGCCAACGTCAAGCTGCTTGAAGGCATCCTCACCTTCAAGGGCTTCGAGGTGGTGACAGCTGCCTCCGGCCCGGAAGGTCTCAAGAGACTCTCCGAAGCGCCGCCCGACATCGCGTTGCTCGACATCATGATGCCGGGCATGAGTGGCTACGACGTGTGCAAGGCCATCCGCAACCAGCCAGCCACCGCACTCTTGCCGGTCGTGCTGGTGACATCCCTCGACCCGCAGGGCGAGCGCCTCAAGGGCATCGAGGCCGGCGCCGACGACTTCCTCACCAAGCCGATCAATCAGGCGGAACTGCTGGCGCGGGTGCGTTCGCTCCTGCGCATCAAGGAACTCACCGACCGTAGCGAAGCACAGGCGCGCGAACTCACCACGCTCAACGCGACGCTCGAAGCTCGCGTCAGCGA
The DNA here is from genome assembly GCA_046160545.1 of Burkholderiales bacterium. GTDB lineage: Bacteria > Pseudomonadota > Gammaproteobacteria > Burkholderiales > JAEUOS01 > JAEUOS01. The sequence continues at coordinate 18,989 of JBJXGS010000187.1, read as the reverse complement.
GCAGATGGCCCAGCTTGAACGCCTTGGGCGCTTGAAGAATTTCTTCTCGTCGGCCGTCGCCGAGGGCATTCTTGCCGCAGGCGGATCTTCACTGCTCGAGACCCATCGCCGCATGGTCACGGTGGTCTTTCTCGACTTGCGCGGCTTTACCGCCTTCACCGACAGCAGCGAGCCGGAAGAGGTCATGGAGGTGCTCGGCGAGTACCATCGCATGGCCGGGGCAGCGGTGACCCGTTGGGGCGGAACGGTGGAGCGCTTTGCCGGCGACGGCATCATGATCTTCTTCAACGACCCTTTGCCGATGGACGACCCCACCGGAAACGCGCTTTCGATGGCTCTGGAGATGCAGCGCGACTTCGCACCACTGGCCGCAGCCTGGGCCAAGCGCGGCATTGAGCTTGGCTTGGGCATCGGTGTCGCGGAGGGGTATGCGACCCTCGGTGCGATCGGTTTCGAAGGGCGCTGGGACTACGCCGCCATCGGCAGCGTGACCAACCTGGCGGCGCGGCTGTGCGGTGAGGCCGCGGCCGGACAGATCGTCACCGAGCGGCGCTCGATGGCGCGCGCTGAGGCGCGTTTCGATTTCACCCCGGCCGGCGAGTTGCAGTTGAAGGGAATTTCCCGGCCGGTGCCGTCTTTTCTGCTCACCGGCTGCAAGTCCTGACGCTGCGTTTCCCGTCCGTCCCAACGACGATGCGCGGCGAATCATGGTTGGAACCTGTTGTAAAGACCTGATTCATGCGCATCACTGCGATCGAGACCATCCGGCTCACTGAATATCCCAACCTCCTGTGGGTTGAAGTCTCCACCGATGCAGGCCTCACGGGCTTAGGCGAGACCTTCCGCGGCGCGGAGGCAGTCGAGGCACAGATCCACAGTCTCTCCGCCCCACTGGTGCTTGGCCAGGATGCGACCCGCATCGAGCACGTTTCGCAGTCCCTGCTGCGCGGCTACCTGGGATTCAACGGCAGCGGCGTCGAGACCCGCGCAGCCTCGGCGATCGACATTGCGCTGTGGGACCTGCTGGGCCAGGCCAGCGGGCAACCGCTGTACAAGTTGCTGGGCGGGCTTTGCCGGCCACGCATGCGCGCCTACAACACCTGCGCCGGAAGCGACTACAACCATCGCAGCGCAGAGCGTCGCCTGGTCGAGGCAGGCGGCGGCGCCCCGCGTGGGCGCTACGACGACCAGGTCGCGTTCATGGAGCGCGCCGGCGAACTGGCCGAGGACCTCCTCGACGAAGGTTATATGGCAATGAAGATATGGCCGCTGGACAGCCTGGCAGCGGCCTCGGGCGGCCAGCTGGCCACGACGGCGGACATCCGGCGCGCACTGGAGCCATTCGAGAAAATCCGCAAGACCGTCGGTGACCGCATCGAGGTCATGTGCGAACTGCACTCGTTGTGGAACCTGAGCGCCGCGCTCACGATCGCGCGCGAACTCAAGGACTATCGCCCGTTCTGGGCCGAAGATCCGATCAAGATGGACGGCGTGCAGGCTCTGGCCGACTACCGGCGCACGAGCGGGTTGCCGGTTTGCGGCAGCGAGACCTTAGCCGGGCGCACTGCGTTCCGCGATCTGCTGGTCGCCGACGCGCTGGATTACGTGATGATGGACCTGTCCTGGTGCGGCGGCATCAGCGAAGCGAAGAAAATCGCCACGCTTGCCGAGGCCTGGCAGAAACCTGTCGCACCACACGACTGCACCGGGCCGGTGGTTTTGATGGCGTCTTTGCACCTGGCGCTGGCATCGCCGAACGCGATTTTTCAGGAAGTTGTGCGCGCCTACCTTGCTGGCTTCTACCGAGACCTTGTCACCGAGTTGCCACGCCTTGAAAAGGGCTGGCTATTGCCGCCCGAAGGTCACGGCCTCGGCACCCGCCTGGCGCCCGGGTTGAAAGATCGCGCCGACTGCGCGCGTCGTCGCAGCGAGGTGTGACGGCAATCTGCGCCGGCATGCCTGCCCGATGCATTTGGCGAGAGCCCGGTCGCCGGCGCCTCATATGACCGGCAAGTCGGTCCGCGCTCTCGACCCGCCGGCGAAAGCGGTAGAGTACCGACTCCCGTCGATTCGACACCAATTATCCTTTGCCCACCATGGCAATATCCACCCTGAGTTCGGTCATCAAGCAAGTCCTGCCGGAGTCTGCGGTCGCCCGACTGCAACTGCTGGACCACTGGTATCGGGGCGAGCCCGAGTTGCGCCTGGTCAGCCGTGTCTGCGACAAGGCACGGGGCGCGGTCGACGTCGGCGCCAACATCGGCACCTACACGGCACTGATGCGCAAGCATGCGGCCAGTGTGGTCGCCTACGAACCCAACCCCAGGCTCGCGGAACGGCTGGCACGCCTCTACAGCGATGTGCGGGTGCGTAGCGCCGCGGTATCGGACGCGCCCGGTACCCTTACCCTGAGCATCCCAGTCAAGTCCGGCACCAGCGTCCACGAACTCGGAAGCGTGGCGCAGAACTTTGCTGACGAGGCCGACGTGCAGCGTGTCACGGTTCCCGCCGTACGGCTGGATGACGAGAATCTGGGCGATGTCGGGTTCCTCAAGATTGACGCCGAGCAGCACGAGCGGGAGGTACTCAATGGCGCGCTTGGCATGATCCAGCGCTGCCGCCCCGTCATCATGACCGAAGCCACTCCCCTCCTGTATGCGGATGGCCTCGCTGAACACTTCCGCTTCCTGACCGACCTCGGCTACCAGGGAGCCTTCACGTTCCGCGGCCGCATCCTCCCCATGCAGGAGTTTCGCAGCGAGACCCATGCAAACGCAGCTGAATTCGGCCAGGGTAATTTCATGAATCCGAACGTCTTTTTCATCCCGGCGGAACGGACTTTGGTTGAGGTATTCGGGTCCGAGCGGACCTAGCCATCGACTTTCATCACGCGGCCATCGGCAACGCCTGGTCCGCCGACAGCGCCTCGATCGCGCTGTCGATCACAGGTGCCTGGCCTTCGATGAGGTGCGCCTTGCCCTCCCGCAATAGTGCCGAGAATCCAGCGGCGCTCATCTGCCGCATGCGCTTGCCGTTGGTAAAGAGGAAAAATGTGCGCTTGGGACTGACCCATGTGACGCGGTAACGATCGTCCGGTGCCTGGTCCGAGAAGGCCACGGTCTCGCCCTTGGTCAGATCCAGCGCGGTGTGGTCATAGACGTCCCTGGCCACCACCAGGGGAACCGGTACGAGTTCGGGGGCCACACCGCTGCTGCTGGGCAGGGGTTGCGATGGCAGGTCGACAACTGCCGCCTTGGCCGCCGCGATGGCCTCGGTGTGGGCTTTCATTAGACGATTGAAGAATGCCTGCCGCTCCGCCTCCGGCATGCCGGTCGGAATCACGCCGCGCATCAGGCCGCGCACCAGCTTGGGCAGCATGCCGGCCAGCACCGGGATGTCGGTACGCGACTTGGGTTCGATGCTCCAGATCAGATCAGCGGCAAGGTTTAATCGCACCGGTACGCTATCCTCACCGGTGCTGCCATTGGCCTGCGCGTCGGCTACCGCCTTGACCCAATGACCGGTGAGGAAATCGCGGATGAAGTCCGGCGTGGCCTCGGTGATGCGCTGTTCCAGGTCGGCACGCGCCGCGGCGGCGGCGGCGGCAATCGCCTCCTGTGCAGCGAGCGATTGCGCCTGTGCACGGGCGGCGGCATCGCCGCGCTCGTGCTCAACTGCGATCAGGTGCTCCAGTTCCTCCAGCGCGCGCTCAAAGACCGTGACGTCGTCCTTGAACTGCACTGCCAGGTCGTCGACCAGGTGGCGCAATCCGTTGAGAAACACGCTGGGTTCGGCGATCGCGATCGCCGGGTCAGCGCCGGCCTCGGCCATGCGATCCAGCAGCTTGCGCATGGGATGCGCGCGGCGGGCAAAGAAACTGCGGTCCAGGATGGCCGCCTTGACGGCGACGATTTGCAGGCGGGCGATGACTCCCTTGATCGGCTCGGCGATGCGTGCGTTGTTGTGCAAGTAGTCGAAGACGATCGACACCAGTTCGATCGTCAGCTGGTCCAGCGGCGTTCCCTGGGCGAGCATCGCGCGGTCAAGCTCGCGCAGGTAGCCCGGTGCGAGGAAACCACTGGCCGCACCGAGGTTGGCCTCGGACTGCAATTGCGCCAGAGAATCCAGCAGCGATGCGCTTGGCGCCACCTCTCCGGTGCCAGCCGGAAAGCGCGCAGCATCGGTCAGGAAGCGCAGCCCGTCAACGCGCGCGGTGGCCTGACCCTGAGCCAGGCCGGAGAGCAACGCTCCAATCGCCAGCGTCTCGTTGCCCATCGATCCGCCCAGCCAACCAGTGCGCTCGCCGGGGTCAAGCTGACTCATGCGCCCTGACTGCGACAGCGCGTTCATGCGCTGCGTGGAGCTCATTCCCATCATGCGTTGCGACACGCCCATGGGATCAGCGGTAGACCTGACCACATGCTTGATACGTGGCAGCACGTGGTGCGCGATCAGGCTTTGGTTGACTGCGGCATAGACCTGAGAGATCGAGCGTGACAAGTAAGGCTGGAACGCGGTAAGCAATGCCTGCTTGACCGAGTCTTCGGCCGGAATGTGATTGCAGGCGAGCTTCAAGGCCTCAAAGATCGTCTCGGGGCTTAGTGGATTGTCGGCGTCCTCCAGCGACTCGCGATTGAGCAGATGCCCCAGACGCGCGCGAATGCCCAGCATCTCGTTGTTGTCGACCGAGCTCATGACGTTCTTGGCCAGCCGGTCGATGGCGATGCCGGTCTCGATGATCGAATCGGACACCAGAGACAACTCCAGCCCGGCCAGCGCGCCCTTTTCCGCGTTCGCCGCGGCTGCGCGCCCGGCATCGAGTCGCTTGTCGTAGGAGTTGCGAAAACATTCCTCGAACTTCTTCTGGATCTCGACGCGATGCTTGCGCACGCGCGTCATTGCCTCCAGATACACCTGCTGCTCGGCGCGCTTGATGCTCTTGTCGGCCAGCTGGAACAGGTCTTCGTCGATCTTCGCCAAGGCCGCCGCTACGACCTCGCCCAGCTTTGATCGCGCAATCTCGCGACACTCGGACAAGAGGGACTTGGCGGGAGGAGCGTTGGTGGCGGCGGTCATGGCATGCTTCCTGTGCGAGGCTAGACGTCATCGGATCCAAGCGATCATGACATCGGCATATGACAAACGAATATGCCATCGTCATTTCGAAACGTCAAGCGGTTTCACGCAGGACTACTCCCGTGATATCGGACAGAGCCGCGCTTAGCGCAGGGTGCGCGCAATGAATTCGTGATTTTTGTCACGCATGGGCTCAAGTCCGGGCGGGCGCAACCGTTGTCTGAAGCGGCAATGCTCGTTCCGCAGTTGCGCCGCGGGCGGCACCGGCGGCGGCGAGCCCATGCAAACGCCTGCCCGCCGGAATGGAAGCGCTTCAGATCACTCGGCCAGCCTTGTCGGCGATCAGCTTGCGCATCAACTCGCTGTTCACCTTCACTCCGTGCATGTTGGGGTTGATCCGCAGGGCGCGCTCGAAGTATTCGAGCGCACGCTCGTACTCCTGCATGTGCGCGTAGATCTGCCCGTACCCTGCAAGGGCGCCAAAATGATGCGGATTTCGACGCATGACCTCGTCGCAATCGGCCAGCGACTCCCGCAAGCGCCCCAGATGGAACAGCAGGGTTGCGCGCTTGTTCCAGCCTTCGGCGAAGTCGGGCTTCATGCGGATGATCTGGCTGAACGTCGCCAGCGCCTCTTCCGCCTGGGAAGGATTCATCTGCTCCATGCCGCGCTTGAACAAGGCGTCGATGGCGGCATCGCCGCTACGACTCCAAAGGATCCACAAGGCCGACTCGGCGGCCTCGCGCACCCCTTGATCGACGTCCTGGAGGCGACGTGTCATGATTTCGGTATCTTCCATGCGGCCGCGCCGACTCAAGGCCGCCAGTGCCTCAACGCGCTGCGGCGGTCCGGCCGCCTCGATCCGGCGCAGAGCGGCCTCGCGCGACAGGCTGGAGCCACGCGGGCTTTGCGCTGCTGTGCTCAATGGCAGCGCAAGAACCGCGCACAGAGCGGCGGCCAGCCAGGCTGACAATGCCTTCAACGCACCGCCTCCCGCAGCCAGTCGACCAGGGGCTTGGTTGCCTTGAATCCGGCTACGATCGTGGCAGCCAGGCGCGCGTCGCCGATCGACTTGACCGGCACCTCGTTCCAAACGATGAAGCTCTTGTTGCGGATGTGCTCGATGTGCGGCGTGTCGGCGGAATAGCCCTTGGGCGGCCGCGCCAGCCGGCCTTCGTCCTGCAGGGCTCCGTAGCGCTGCCACAGGTTTTTTGCACGCATGAGCTTGTCGAAGCGAGCCGGTTCGCGCGCGATATAGGCGCGGATCTTAGCCAATACGTCCGGAGGCGGCATGTAACAGCCGCCGGCGACAAATAGCTTTCCCTGATAGTCGATATGGAAGTAATAGTGTGATCCCGGGTCCTTCTTGCCGCCTGGCGCAATCACTGCCGAAAAATTGGTCTTGTAGGGTGACTTGTCCTTCGAAAAGCGAATGTCCCGGTTGATGCGAAAAAGCGCCTTTTTCGCATCCTGGCCAGCCACCGGCGGGTCGAACTTTGCCGTGCCCGCGATCACCTGGCCGGTAAGTTCGATGAACTCTGCGCGCAGTATGTCGTAGGCCGGTTTCATCATGACAAACCAGGGCCGGTTGTTGTTCTCTTCCAGGCCTTCGAGAAAGTTGACCAGCTCGCGAGTGTTCATGGTGTGGTGCTTGACCCAAGGCAAGAATTGACGACGTGCCGGATGCGAAGCGGCGAAGGGTTCGACCAACGCACCCCGCCCGGGATTGGGCTACCATCATAGCAACACCTTTTCGGAGAAGATTTCAATGGAAGCCCTGTTTCCGCAAGGCTGGATCCACTACTTGGCAGGGGGTCTGCTGCTGGGCGCCGCAGTGAGTCTCCTGTTTGTGCTGACCGGGTGGATCGGCGGCATGAGCACGCTCTTTTCTTCCACCTGGTCGTTCGTGTCGCGCGCGCCAGGGTTCGCCGATCCGCGGCTGACCGGCAGCCGCGTCTGGCGCTCCTGGTACGCCATGGGCCTCATCGGCGGCGGCGCGCTCTACCTGTTACTGGCCGGCAGCGGCGCCGGGTTTATGACGGCAGTACCGTGGTGGCAATTGCTGCTCGGCGGTTTTATCGCCGGCTTTGGAGCGCGCCTGTCCAACGGCTGTACGGCCGGGCACGGCATCTGCGGGATGGCATCGCTGCAATTGCCTTCGCTGCTCGCAGTCATCACCTTCCTCATCACCGCGATGATCACGGCCAATCTGGTCGCGGCCCTTGGAGGCGCAAAGTGAAAATCAGCTCCCTTCTCGCAGCACTGGTATGCGGTGCACTTTTCGGCCTGGGCCTGAGCGTCTCAACCATGGTGCGCCCGGAAGTGGTGCTGGACTTCCTGCGCCTGCGCGACTTCGGCTTGCTGCTGGTGCTGGGCGGCGCCATGGGTGTGACGCTCATCGTCTATCAATTGGCGCCACGGATCATGCGCAAGCCCGTGCTCGAAGCCGGGTTCGGCAAGCACCCTTCCGCACTCAACGCGCGCACCATCGGTGGTGCTGCTTTGTTCGGCATCGGCTGGGGCATCTCCGGGGTCTGCCCAGGCCCTGCCCTCGCAGGTCTGGGTACCGGCAACTGGCCCTTGCTTCTGGCCCTGGCCGGGTTGTTTGCGGGAGCCTATGTGCAGGGGCGCTGGTTTGCAGCGCCGAGTGCTTGACGCGCGTCAGTAACCTGCAAGGTAGTCTGAATACAATAGGCAGTAATCCCAAACACATCGCGAAGGGAATTGTCATGGCACAACGTGAAGTCGTCGTCGTCTCCGGAGTACGCACCGCCATCGGCACCTTCGGCGGCGCCCTCAAGGACACCCCACTCATAGAAATGGCTGCCACCGTCGTCCGCGACTCGGTCGCCCGCGCCGGGATCGACCCGGCCCAGGTCGGGCACGTCGCCATCGGCCATGTCGTCAACACCGACGTGCGCGACATGTACCTCTCCCGGGTAGCCACGATCAACGGCGGCCTGCCCAAGGAGACGCCGGCAATGAATGTCAACCGCCTGTGCGGCTCGGGCCTGCAGGCCATCGTCTCGGCAGCGCAGTCGATTCTGCTGGGCGACGCGGACGCCGCCATCGGCGGCGGCGCCGAGGCGATGAGCCGCGCCCCTTACTGGCTGTCTTCGTCGCGCTGGGGTGCGCGCATGGGCGACGGCAAGATGGTCGACCCCATGGTCGGTGCGCTGCACGACCCCTTCAACATCATCCACATGGGCGTGACCGCCGAGAACGTCGCACGCCAGTGCTCGATCACACGCGAACAGCAGGATGCACTCGCCCTGGAAAGCCACCAGCGCGCACAAAAAGCGGTCGCGGCGGGATTCTTCAAGGACCAGATCGTCGGTATCGAGATGAAGTCGAAAAAGGGACCGGTCGTCTTCAATACCGATGAGCACGTGCGCAACGATGCCAAGCTCGAAGACTTCGCCAAATTGAAGGCAGTGTTCGAAAAGGAAGGCACAGTCACCGCCGGCAACGCTTCGGGTATCAACGACGCCGCTGCGGCCGTGGTGTTGATGGAAGCCGGCGCCGCCAAGGCCGCGGGCGCCAAGCCCATGGCGCGCCTGGTCGGCTACGCCCACGCCGGCCTGGAACCGAAGATCATGGGCCTGGGGCCGGTTCCGGCCACCCGCAATGTGCTCAAGAAAACGGGCTTGCGGCTCGAAGATATGGACGTCATTGAAGCCAACGAGGCCTTCGCCGCCCAGGCGCTGGGCGTCATCAAGGAACTGGGGCTGGACCCGAAAAAGGTAAACCCCAACGGCAGCGGCATCTCGCTCGGCCACCCGATCGGCGCGACCGGCGCGATCATCACTGTCAAGGCCATCTACGAACTGCACCGCACCGGCGGGCGCTACGCGCTGGTGACAATGTGCATCGGTGGCGGGCAGGGAATCGCGGCGATTTTCGAGCGCATCTGAGTCCGACGCGATCGCTGTCAGCGGCGCTTAGGGGGAACGCCCGTAGCCCCCGCCGGTCGGCGTCTGCACCACGAAAACGTCACCCGGCTGACACACCGTCTCCTCGCTGCCACCCAGCTCGGTGACGGTGCCGTCGGCGCGCTCCACATAGTTGCGGCCAACCTGCCCGTCCCCACCGCCGGCCATGCCGTAGGGCGGCACGCGGCGGTGCCCGGACAGGATGCCGGCGTTCATGCGCTCCAGGAAGCGCACGCGCCGCAAAGCTCCTGGCCCGCCATTCCAGCGCCCACGCCCGCCTGATCCGAAGCGGATCGAGTGCTCCTCGACGCGTACCGGATAGCGAAACTCCAATACTTCGGGATCAGTCATGCGACTGTTGGTCATGTGGGTCTGCACCGGCGTCGCACCGTCGAACCCGTCGCCGGCGCCGCTGCCGGCCGAGATGGTCTCGTAGTACTGGTACTTGTCGTTGCCGAAGGTGAAATTGTTCATCGTGCCCTGCGAGGCGCCCATGACGCCCAGGGCGCCATAGAGGGTGTCGGTCAGGCACTGGCTGGTCTCGACGTTGCCCGCGACTACCGCAGCGGGGTAGCGCGGATTGAGCATCGAGCCTTCGGGGATGACCACGCGAATGGGCTTCAGGCACCCCGCGTTGAGCGGGATGTCGTCGTCGACCAGGGAACGGAACACATAGAGCACGGCCGCGTAGGCGACCGCCGAAGGAGCGTTGAAGTTGTTGGGAAGCTGCGGGCTTGTGCCCGTGAAGTCCACCGTCGCGCCACGATTTTCGCGGTCGATGCTGATCTTCACGCGGATCACGGCACCATGATCCATCTCGTAGGCGAACTCGCCGTCCTTGAGCACATCGATGACGCGACGCACCGACTCCTCGGCATTGTCCTGCACGTGCTGCATGTAGGCGTGCACCACATCCAGGCCGAACTCGGTGACCATGCGGCGCAGCTCCTGCACACCTTTTTCATTGGCCGCGATCATGGCGCGCAGGTCGGCCATGTTCTGGTCGATGTTGCGCGAGGGGTAGCGACCGGAACCCAGCAGGGCGCGCGTCTCGGCGTCGCGCAGCCGGCCCTCCTCGACCAGGAGGAAGTTGTCGATCAGCACGCCCTCTTCCTCGACCACCTTCGAATCCGGTGGCATCGACCCGGGCGAAATGCCACCGATGTCGGCGTGGTGGCCGCGCGAGCCTACGTAGAAGAGGATGTGCTTGCCATCCGCATCGAAGACCGGTGTGATGACGGTGATGTCTGGCAGGTGCGTGCCGCCGTTATAGGGCGCATTGAGCACGTAGACATTGCCGGCCTTCATGCGCCCGCTGTTTTCGCGTATCACCGTCTTGATCGACTCGCCCATCGAGCCCAGGTGCACCGGCATGTGCGGTGCGTTGGCGATGAGGTCGCCGTGCTGGTTGAACACCGCGCAGGAGAAGTCCAGGCGCTCCTTGATGTTGACCGAATAGGCCGTGTTGGCCAGTGTCAGGCCCATCTGCTCGGCCACCGCCATGAAAAGGTTATTGAAGATCTCCAGCATGACCGGGTCGGCCGTGGTGCCGATCGCTGTTTCCCGAGGGCGGGCGACCGCGCGGGTCAGGACCAGGTGGTTTTGGCTGGTTACTTCACACTGCCAGCCGGGCTCCAGCACCGTGGTCGCGTTGCGCTCGGCGATGATCGCCGGCCCGTTGATGTGGTCACCGGGGCGCATGTCGTCGCGCTGATAGACCGGCGCGTCGTGATGGACACCGCCGGAGAAAAGGCGCACGTTCGCCATGGCCTTCAGGGCGCCTGCCCGGGATAAGGCCGGATGCGCGCTGCCTGTCACCTGCCCGGAACGGCCGATGGCCTCCACCGACGCGGCTTCCACGATCAGTGCTTTGTGCTCCATGAGAAACGAATAGCGCATGCGGTAGGCCGCCTCGAAGCGGGCCTTGATCTCGGCAAGCGATCCGTCATCCACCACCAGCGCAGAGTCGGTGCCTTCGTAGCGTACGTGCACGCGCTGCCTGACTTCGACTTCGGCCACACCCTGCGCGCGCACCTGCGCGGCGGCATCTTCACCCATCGCGGAAAACGCTGCGTCCAGCTCCGGCCGGGATGCTGCTTCGAGCTTCAACTCGATCGCACACTCGCGCATGGCCGTCAAGTCCGCGAGTCCCATGCCGTAGGCCGACAGCACACCCGCGTAGGGGTGGATATAGACCCGCGGCATGCCGAGCTTGTCGGCGATCAGGCAGGCGTGCTGGCCACCGGCGCCGCCGAAGCATTGCAATGTGTACTGGGTGATGTCGTAACCGCGCGCGACCGAGACCTTTTTTATCGCATTGGCCATGTTGTCGACCGCGATGCGGACGAATCCCTCGGCAACCTCTTCCGGACTTTTCCTGGAGCCAGTGGCGCGCTCGATCTCGGCCGCCAGTGCACGAAACTTTGCCTCGACGACCGCCGCATCCAGCGGCGTATCGGCATGCGGGCCGAAGACGGTCGGGAAAAAGCGCGGCTGCACCTTGCCCAACATGACGTTGGCGTCGGTCACTGCCAATGGCCCACCGCGCCGATACGAGGCCGGTCCCGGGTTGGCGCCGGCCGAATCCGGTCCGACGCGATAGCGCGCCCCGTCGAAATGCAGGATCGAGCCGCCTCCGGCAGCGACGGTGTGGATACTCATCATCGGCGCGCGCATGCGCACCCCGGCCACCTGCGTTTCGAAGGCGCGCTCGTACTCGCCGGCATAGTGCGACACATCCGTCGAGGTGCCTCCCATGTCAAAGCCGATGACGCGCTCGAACCCTGCCGCCACCGCAGTCTGCACCATGCCGACGATGCCGCCGGCCGGGCCGGAAAGGATCGCGTCCTTGCCCTTGAAGAGCGCGGCCGAAGTGAGGCCGCCGGAGGACTGCATGAACATGAGGCGCGCGCCGTCGAGCTCGGCGGCGACGCGATCCACATAGCGTGCAAGGATGGGCGAGAGGTAGGCGTCGACCACCGTCGTGTCGCCGCGCGAGACGAACTTCATCAGAGGCGAGACCTCATGCGAGGCCGAAACCTGGGTGAATCCAGCCTCGCGCGCCAGACGTGCCACGATCTTCTCGTGTTCTGAATAGCGGTAACCGTGCAGGAAGACGATCGCGATTGCCCTGAATCCTTTTGCGTAGGCGGATGACAGCGCCGCGCGAACATTCGCTTCGTTGAGCGGTGTGACGACTTCACCATGCGCGCCGACACGTTCCTCGACCTCGACAACCTCCTCGTAGAGCAGTTCAGGCAGAACGATGCGGCGGTCGAAGATGCGCGGACGGTTCTGATAGCCGATGCGCAACTGGTCGCGAAACCCGCGAGTCACGAAAAGAACGGTGCGGTCGCCCTTGCGTTCGAGCAAGGCATTGGTCGCCACCGTTGTCCCCATCTTGACCGCCTCGATCTGCGTCCCGGGAATGGCCGCGCCGGCGTCAATGCCAAGAAACTGGCGGATGGCCGCCAGCGCCGCGTCCGGGTACTGCTCCGGGTTCTCGGAAAGAAGCTTCAGGGTATCGAGCGCCCCGTCGGGACGGCGCGCAACGACGTCAGTGAAGGTGCCACCGCGGTCGATCCAGAATTGCCAGCGCGCACTCATGCAGCCACCGCCAGGTCGGCGTTGCGAATGTCGGTCACCAGCATGCAGCCGGGCTTGTGGGTGATGGCGAGCTCCGGTCGCGCGGCACGGATCGCGGACTGCGGCGTCACGCCGCAGGCCCAGAAAACCGGTACCTCCCCGGGCAGGATTGGAATCGGGTCGCCGAAGTCGGGGCGCCCGATGTCGGCAATGCCGATCTGCGCCGGATCGCCGACATGCACCGGCGCGCCGTGGACATCGGGAAAGCGGCCGGTGATCGCAACCGCGCGGTCGACATCGGCCGCGCGGATCGGTCGCATCGACACAATCAGCGGCCCGCCAAAGGGTCCGACCTGTCTGGTCGGAATGCTGGTGCGCCACATGCTGACATTGCGACCGAGTTCGATGTGCCGCAAGGCGATACCGTCTTCGATCAGGGCTTCTTCGAACGAAAACGAGCAGCCAATCACGAAGGCGACCAGGTCGTCACGCCACACGCCGACGAGATCGTCGAGTTCGCGCTCGTACTCGCCGTTGCGCCACAGGCAATAGGCGGGAATGTCGGTGCGGATATCGAGGTCAGCGCCCAGGCGCGGGACCCGCGGGTCACCTGGCGCGGAGACACCGATCACCGGGCAGGGCTTGGGGTTGGCGGCACAGTAGTCGCGAAAGTCACGCGCCATGGAAGCCGGCAGCACCGCGAGGTTGCCCTGCGTAAAGCCGGGACACTGCCCGGAGGTCTGGTTGACGAAACCGCGCGCACGAATCGTGCGCCTCAATTCAACTGGCAACATGAGAAGCCCAAGAGGGGGAACGAGGGATGGATTATCCTCGGGTATTGTCATCGATTATCAGTCCGAGGCCCGCCTTGCCCCTGCGCTCCCGCATCACCACCGACGGCATGGACCGCGTCGCCCACCGCGCCTTCATGCGCGCCACCGGCATGGACGACGATGCCATTGGCAAGCCCTTTGTCGGCGTCATGAGCACCCACGGCGAGAACACGCCCTGCTCGATGTCCTTGAAGCCCCAGGCCGATGCTGCCAAGATGGGAGTGGCTTCCGCCGGCGGCACCCCGATCGAATTCACGACGATCTCGGTCTCCGACGGCACCTCGATGAACCATCAGGGCATGCGCATGAGCTTGCTCTCGCGTGAACTGATCGCCGACTCGATCGAGCTGGTGATGCGCGGACATGCCTATGATGCGATGGTCGGCTTCGCCGGGTGTGACAAGACCCTGCCCGGGGTCATGATGGGCATGGTGCGTGTCAATTGCCCGTCGGTCTTCGTCTATGGCGGCGCCATGCTGCCCGGCGAGTGGCGCGGCAAACCCGCAACCGTTCTTACAGCCTACGAAGCGGTTGGTGCCATGTATGCCGGCAACTTCAGCGAGTCCGACCTGGCCGACCTGGAACTGCACTGCGCGCCGACGGTGGGCTCCTGCCCGGGCCAGTTCACAGCCAACACCATGGCCATGGTCTCCGAAGCTCTTGGACTCGCCCTGCCCGGCTCGGCCATGATGCCGGCGGTCTATTCGCAGCGTCTGGCCCTGGCGCGGCGCGCGGGACGCACCGTGATGCGCATCCTGAAAGACGGCGGGCCGCTGCCGCGCGACCTCATCACCCGCAAGAGCATAGAGAATGCCTGCGCTGCGGTGGCCGCCACCGGCGGTTCGACCAACGCCGGGTTGCACCTGCCGGCCATCGCGCATGAGGCCGGCATCCGTTTCACCTTGGATGATGTCGCGGAAGTCTTTCACCGCACGCCCCTGATCGCCAGCCTGCAGCCGGGCGGCAAATACCTTGCACGCGACCTGCACCACGCCGGTGGCGTGAATCTGGTGCTCAAGTCGCTTCTGGACGGCGGGCACCTGCACGGCGATACCCTGACCCTTGCGGGCCGCACCCTGGCGGAGGAACTGGCCGATGCCCCGGCACCGGATGGCGAAATCGTGCGCGCGGCAGGCGCCCCTTTACATCCCACAGGCGGCGTGGTCGTGCTCAAGGGCAGCCTCTGTCCGGATGGCGCATTGATAAAGATTGCGGGCTTGAACTCGCTCACCTTCGAGGGGCAGGCCCGGGTGTTCGACGGCGAGGAAGCCTGCGTGGCCGTGGTGCGCGCGAATGGCATCCGCGCAGGCGATGTGCTGATCATTCGCAACGAAGGCCCCAAGGGCGGGCCCGGCATGCGCGAGATGCTCGGCACCACCGCGCTCATCTACGGCCAGGGCATGGGCGAAAAGGTCGCGCTCATCACCGATGGGCGTTTCTCGGGCGCCACGCGCGGCATGTGCATCGGCTACGCCAGCCCGGAGGCCGCCGAAGGCGGTCCGCTGGCTCTGGTCGAGGATGGTGACCGCATCCGCATCGATTGCAACGCACGCAGCATCGACTGGCTCATCGAGCCGGCAGAAGCAGCGCGCCGCCGCGCGGCTTGGCGACCACAGCGTCGTGAACGCCTGGCTGGCGCGCTGGAAAAGTACGCGCGCCTGGTTGGCCCGGCCCACCTGGGCGCATTGACGCATTCCGGGGCGGCCGAATGGCCGGACGAGAAATGAGTGCGATGAAGCCTGTGGTTGCTTACCTGGGCCTGGGCTTGATGGGCCTGCCGATGACCCAGCGCCTGCTGGCAGCCGGCTACACCGTCCACGTCTGGAATCGCTCTCCCGACAAGCTCAGACCCGCGCTTGAGGCTGGGGCGCACGCCGCGCGCACACCTGCAGAGGCCGTTGCAGCCGCCGAAGTCGTGCTCATGTGCCTGTTCGATGCGGACGCGGTCGAAGCGGTGGCCTTTGGCCCCGAAGGCATCGCGGCAAGTCCGGGCCAGGGCAAGGTGCTGGTGAATCACGCCAGCATTCGACCCGATCGCACACGCGAATTCTGTTCGCGCCTCAAGGCGGCCAACGGCATGGAGTGGATCGACGCCCCGGTCTCGGGCGGCGTGCGCGGCGCCACCGACGGGACGCTTGCGATCATGTGCGGTGGGGATGCCGGCGCCTTCGAGCAAGCCCGTCCGGTACTTGCCGCTTACGCCGCGAACGTCAACCTCATGGGACCCTCCGGCGCGGGGCAGGTGACCAAACTCTGCAACCAGGTCATCGTCGGCAGCACGATCTCGGTCATCGCCGAGGCGGTGCGCCTGGCGCAAAACGCCGGCGTCGATGCACGCGCCCTGCCGCGCGCTCTTGCCGGCGGCTTTGCCGACTCCAAGCCCCTGCAGATTTTTGTGCCGCGCATGATCGACCGCCCCGCGCAATCCATTGGCTCGGCCAACACCATGCTCAAGGACCTGGACACCGCCGTGGACCTGGCGCGCGCGACCGGTACGCCCCTGCCGGTCGCCGGACTGGCCGCGCAGCTGCTGCGCACCCTCGACGCCCAGGGCAAGGGTGAGGAAGAAATGAGCGCGATCTTCGACCTTTACACTCCACGCTGAATTGCGTGCGCGGGGCCTGTCCCGAGGTCCGCGCTCCGGCTTACATGACCATGGATCGAACATGAGCACTATCACCGCCCTTGACTCAGCGCTGTATCGCATCCCCCTGCCGGTCGCGCTGTCCGACAGCACCCACGGCACCATGACGCATTTTGAGCTCGTCACGGTGCACCTGACCGACAGCGACGGCGGGCGCAGCCTGGGTTATACGTATACCGTTGATTCGGGCGGCAGTGCCGTACACGCGTTGGTTGCCGACACGCTGGCCCCGGTGGTGATCGGACGCGATCCGGGACACATCGCGGCAATCTGGCAAAGCATGTGGTGGCGCGCGCACTTCGGCGGCCGCGGCGGCCAGGCGAGTCTTGCGGTGTCGGCCATCGACATCGCGCTCTGGGATCTCGCAGCCCGCCGTGCCGGGCTGCCGCTTTGGCGCATGCTCGGCGGGCACGACCCGGCGGTGCCCTGCTACGCCGGCGGCATCGACCTCGATTTCTCCCTCGAGCAGTTGCTGCGCCAGGCCGACGGTTTTCTGAAACAGGGCTTTCGTGCCATCAAGATGAAGGTTGGACGTGCGCACCTGCGCGAAGACGTGGCACGCGTCGAGGCCATGCGCCGCCACCTGGGCGAAGATTTCGCGCTCATGGCGGACGCCAACATGCGCTGGAGCGCAGATCAGGCCATCCGCGCAGCGCGTGCTTTGTCTCCCTACGGTCTCATCTGGCTGGAAGAGCCGACCATTCCCGACGATGTGGCGGGCCATGCGCGCATCCTGCGCGAGGGCGGTCATCCGATCGCCTCTGGCGAAAACCTGCATACGCTCAACGAATTCACCCATTTGATCGCCGCTGGCGGGGTGAGCTTCCCGGAACCCGACGTCGCCATGTGCGGCGGTGTCTCGGTGTTCATGAAGGTAGCCGCATTGGCCGAAGCCTTCAATCTGCCACTCACCTCGCACGGTGTCCACGACCTCACGGTGCACCTCATGGCCGCGATTCCCAATCGCTCGTACCTGGAAATCCACGGTTTCGGCATGGAGCGCTACATCGCCGATCCCATGCGCATGAAAGACGGCCTGGCCATCGCCGGCGAAGCACCGGGGCATGGGGTCGAACTCGACCTCGCCGCGCTCGCGCCCCATCGCAAGCGCTGAGAGTCTGGCCTCGCTTGGCCGCTACAAACCGGCGCTGCGCCGGATCTCGCTACGCATCGAGAGGGTCTGCTCGTAGGCGGCGCGCATGGTGCGCTCGCGGTACTCGCGGGTCACGCTGACCCAGTAGCCGATCTCCGGGTGAATGACCAGGTCGGCGTAACGCGCATCTTCGGCCACCAAGGCGCGCTTGCGCAGGTCGCTCTCGCGATAGGCGGCCGCCCCGGGCGGCGCGTTCTCGACGCGCGCGCTGCAATCCAGAGCGATCACACGCCTGGCGCCCATGCTGCGGGCCAGGCGCACCGGCATAGGCGCGTGCTGGTCAGGATCGACATGGCGGCGGCCGCGAATCTCGACCGCATCAAAGCGACCCGGAATCGCGCATGATGCCTGCACGGCACGACCAACGTCGCCGGCATTGAATACGACTGCCTGGCCGGCAGTCTCATCAAACGCTACTGCGGCAAAGCGCTTTGGCAGTTTCTCGAGGGCGGTCGTCCCCGCGCGTCGCTGTACTTCCTGGTTCACGAAGGAACCAAGTTGCCGGCCCGAAAGCCGCACACCTCCGGTCAAGGAAAGCAGGAACAGCGAGCGAAAGTCGAAGTCCAGGGCCAGCTCTTCGATCTGCGCCATGGGTGCACCGGCACATGCCACCGCACCCAGGAGCGCACCGACCGAAGCACCGACCATGAGGTCGTAACGCACGCCGATTTCGTGCAAGGCCTTGAGAACCCCGACGTGGGAGAAACCGCGCGGACCGCCAGAACCGAGTACCAGCGCTAGGTGCACGGGCTCGTGACGAATAATGAACCGCGGCTGGGCCGACTCCGCCAGCGCGGGTTCGGGCAGCAGTTCGCACCCCGCCAGCGGCGCCGCGAGGGCGGCGCCGAGAAATCTGCGGCGCGTGCTCTCAGCCAATACCGGCGTGCGCCTCGAGCCGGCGCATCAGTCTGTCGACTTCCGAGCGGTCGGACGGATTGAGTTTGGGACCTGGGGCACGCACATGATCGGAACGGATCGCGCCGCGTTTCATGAGGGCGTACTTGCGCACTGCCAGTCCCAGACCGGGTTGCATCTCCTGCATCAGGAGCGGCAGGCAGGCGTCGAACAGGTCCTCGGCTTCAGCCAGGTTTCCGGAAACGTGCAAGTCGCGCACCTTGACCAGCAGGTCGGGGTAGGCATAGCCAGTCATTGCACCGTCGACGCCGCGGGCCAGCAACTGGGTGTAGTGCGCCCCGCCATTGCCGATCAGGATGGAAACGCGCCGTCCACCGGCCTTTTCAGCCTCACGCAGGCGCGAGACCTTGTTGTTGCCCGGCCAGTCCTCGTGCTTGAGCATCACCATGTCCGGGAACTCCGTGATCATGCGGATGATGAGCGGGGTCGACATGGTGACGGTGGTCACCGCAGGGTAATCCTGCAGAACCCAGGGAATCCCGGCCAGGCCGCGTGCGACCTGCTCGTAGTAGCCCATGATCTGTTCGTCGGTCTTGAGCCCGGCGATCGGCGCGACCATGACCCCGGCCGCACCCGCGTCCATGACCCGCTTCGAAAACGTGACCAGGTTGTCCAGGCCTGCCGCCGAGACCCCGACGATGATCGGCAGCTTGAAGCGCTTGAGGCATGCGTTCACGAACGTCATGCTCTCCTCGCCGGTCAGCTTGGGCGCCTCGCCCATGATGCCCAGGATGGTCATGCCGGTAACCCTGCAGCCGAGGTAGAAGTCGATCAGCGTCGCTGTCGATTCGAGATCGAGTGCGCCGTTGTCTGTGAAGGGTGTGGTCGAGATGACATACATCCCGTCGGCA
>JBJXGS010000186.1:0-3641 GCA_046160545.1 Burkholderiales bacterium | reverse complement strand
CCATGAGTCATAGTGTACTGATCGCAGGCGCCGGGCCGGTAGGCCTCACGGCGGCACTGCTCTTGGCCGAGGCCGGGCTTACGGTGCGTGTGTTCGAAGCCGAGGACGCGATCGGCGAAGACCTGCGCGCCTCGACCTTCCACCCGCCGACACTGGACATGCTCGAACCGCTGGGTGTGACCGCCGAACTCCTGGCGCAGGGACTGGTCTGTCCGCACTGGCAGATTCGCCTGCACCCCGCGGGCGAGCGCGCCGTATTCGACCTGTCGGTGCTGGAAGGCGAGACGCGCCATCCCTACCGCCTGCAATGCGAACAGTGGAAGCTGTCGCGCTCGCTCTTCGCGCGCGTGCGCTCCCACCCGCGCATCGAACTGCGCTTCGGCGCTCGCCTGACCGCGCTGAGTCAGGACGATGCGTGCGTGCGCGCCACCATCGCATCCGACTCGCGCAGCGAAGAGGTGAAAGCCGAGTGGCTGATCGGCGCCGACGGCGCCAGGAGCGTGGTGCGCGGCGCGCTCGGCCTCGATTTCGATGGCCAGACCTATCCCGAGACGACGCTCCTGGTCACGACTCGCTTTGCCTTCGAGGATCACCTGGAAGGCTTGTCCAACGTCAGCTACTGCTGGAAGGCCGGCGGCAACTTCAGCCTGCTCAAGGTGCCTGGACGCTGGCGCGTCTCGATCTACCCGCGTGCGGACGAGTCGGTCGAGGCGCAACTCTCCGAGGCGAATATCGAAGCCTCACTGCAGGAGATCGTGCCGCACGCCGTACCCTACGAGATCATCGAGAAGCGCCCCTATCGCGTGCACCAGCGCATCGTCAAGCGCTACCGTGTCGGGCGGGTGTTCCTGGTCGGCGACGCAGCGCACGTCAACAGCCCGGCCGGAGGCATGGGAATGAACGGCGGCGTGCACGACGCCTTCAGCCTGGCCGAAAAGCTCGGGCGCGTCGCCTCCGGGCGGGCCGACACGGACCTGCTGGACGCCTACGATCGCGAGCGCCGCCCCGTGGCGCACGAGCAGATCGCAGCCCAGGCGGATCGCAACCGCGCCCGCATGCTCGAGAAGGACGATGCCAAGCGGCGCGCCATGCTGGCCGACCTGCAGGCGCTGACCGCCGATCGCGGGCGCCTCAGGGCCTACCTGCTCAAGACCTCGATGATCGAGGGCCTGCGCGCGGCCGCCGTCGTATAGCGCGACAACCTGTCACTGGCAGTCCATTCCGGGCGCCGGAATATACTGATCGGTCACCTTGTTCGCCCTTCGTCACGCGGGTGCGGAACGCCGCGCGGGTTTGTGAAACAACCACGGAGAACTTCGCATGAAAACACTGATGCTGGCAACCGCCGCCGCCGCGCTCGCGCTCGCGGTCACAGGCACGCCTACCGCGCAGCAACCGCAGCGGGCTCCGCAGGAAACCACCAAGGTGACCGGCACCGAGGGTGTCTACATATTTCGCAACGGCGGTCACCAGGCCATGTTCGTGGTCACTTCCGATGGCGTGATCGCCACCGATCCGATCGGCTACGGCCGGCCGAGCGGCGGGCAGGACTATCTGAACGCGATCCGCAAGGTCACCGACAAGCCGATCCGCTACGTGATCTACAGCCATCACCACTTCGACCACATCGCCGGCGGCGGCGCGCTCAAGGCCGCCGGCGCCACCTTTGTCGCGCATCGCAACGCCTGGAAGCGCTTGAACCAGTTGAACGATCCGCACACCGTGCTGCCTGACGAATCGGTCGGTGACAGTGGCAGGGTGATCGTCCTGGGCGACACGCGGGTCGAGCTGACCTACCACGGGCTCAACCACTCCGATTCGACGCTCGTCATGCGCCTGCCGCGCGAGAAACTCATCTTCGTTGTCGACACCCTGCCCGTGGGCACCTTTCCCGGCCGCGGCATGATCGATTTTCACCCTCTCGAGACCGAGGACTTCATGAAGCAGGTGCTGGCCATGGACTGGGAACGCCTGATCCCGGGCCACCCCGGGCCGCACGACCGCCTGGGCACCAAGAAGGATGTCCAGGACCAGTTGAAGCTCTTGCAGACCGCGTCGGCCGAAATGAAGGCCTTGGCCCAACAAGGCAAGTGCTGGGACGCGGCCGAGCGCGAATTCAAGATGCCCGAGTACGAAAAATGGCCGGGGTACGCCAACGGTCTTCCGTTCGTCGCGCGCCGTTATTGCGGCCTGTGGGGACGCGGTACCTGAGGCAGCGAAACCTCGATCGCTGCCGCGCGCGGCAGCGACATCCTGGACCAGCCTGCGCACCTGCCGCGCGCGGCAGGTGCACCGATTGCACGGATCGTGGCACGGCGAGTATCGAGGGTGGCCGCTGCAGGCGCCCTTTGACCTGAAGTCGCCCAGTAACTCGCGGGTCTAGCCGGATCGACTTGCGGCACCAGCGGCTTGCTTGACGCGAAACGCGTGCTCGTGTTCCTCACTGCGCAGGACCGGCTCGACCTCGGTGTCCTGCTTGCAGTCCCCACAAAGGGCATACCAGACGTTGCCGACCCGGCGCGGGTGGCTCAGCGGAAACAAGGTTTGACAGCGGGAGCAATGCAGCACTTGCATGATGTCTCCGGACCTGAAGAAACTTTACCGAGGGAATCATTATCCGATTCGGCGGACCAGCCAAATTGTCAAACTCGGCAAATTTGACATGGTTTATGCTGCACTCGCTATCGCGGAACAATGGCATCGTCGTAAGCTCGAAACATCAGGGCACGGCCATTGACGTTCCGGGTGTGAACGTCATCCGGACCAGCCCTTTCCATGAAGGCCGACCATGCTCGCAAGCTTGACCAAGCCGCAGGGAATCGCCGAGGCAAGTCCCCACTGCAAGCCGGAAGTCGCCACTGCGGTGCCATCCGCACGCGTTGCCGCCACCCTCAAGGCGGCGACCGACCGCGACCTCCTGTTGCTGCGCGCCGCGATCGACCGTCGCCTGCTTGATCCGGTGCGCGTCGAGCGCATCCGTCAATGCCTGACCATCGGCACGCAGGTGAGTTATCTCTCCACCGCGCGCCACCTCGTCCTGACCGGCAAGGTGCTGGACGTATCGGATGAGCGGGTCATGATCCAGGCCTCCGACGGCCAGTTGCGCTGGCTGCATTTCGCCGCGGTGGTGCTCGATGACGCGATGGCCCCGCAGCCGCGCGCGCGCTTCGCTCCTGGCGACCACGTCAGCTTCGAGGACAGGAAGCTGGTGCACCGCTTCGGCACCGTGGTGCGGGTCAATCCCAAGACCGTGACCGTGCTGTGCGACGGGCGCCAGCAGCGCATCAAGCACGCCGACCTCTCGCGCGTGGTCGATATCTGATCGCAATTCCACCGGCCGCACGGGGCCGGGTCTGTCAGGCGGAAGCTGCAGTACGGCGACGCGCCGAGACCACCCCGCCCATCAAGGCCAACCCCGCAAGCATCATCAGGTAGGCCGACGGCTCTGGAATCGGCGGGCCGATGGTGCCGCCATAACTGCCAACAGTGGCCGACGCAAAGAGGTTGCCATTGAGGTCGCCGCTGGTCAGGTTCGAAAACGATGCTATGAGCAGGCCCGAGGCCGAAACCCCCGAGGCCGGATCGGTCGCAAACACCAGTTTTTCGGTGGTGGCGCGCTGCGTGTCCGGACCGCCGAACAT
>JBJXGS010000185.1:0-7699 GCA_046160545.1 Burkholderiales bacterium | reverse complement strand
ACGCGCGGCTTTCGCGACATCTACGAGATCGGCCGCATCAACCGGCCCGATTCGTTCAACCTGCGCCACCGCAAGCACGCACCGCTCATCGAGCGCGACCTGCGCTTCGAGGTCGGCGAGCGCATGCTCGCTGACGGAACCGTGCATTGCAAGCTCGACCTGGCAGAAGTCGGGGCGATCGCGGACGAGTTGCGCACGCGCGGCATCGAGGCGGTGGCGGTGTTGTTCCTGCATGCCTACCGCAACCCGGCGCACGAGCGCGCGGCCAAGGCCTGCCTCGAGCGCGCCCTGCCCGGCGTATTCGTGACGATCTCCTCGGACCTGTCGCTGGAGTACCGCGAGTTCGAGCGCACCTCGACAGTCGTCGCCAACGCCTACATCGGCCCGCGGGTGGACCGCTATCTGGGCGAGATCGAAAGCGAAATCAGTAAGGCTGATTTCGGCGGCAAGTTCATGGTGGTGCAATCGACCGGCGGGCTGTACGCCCTGTCGGAGGCGCGCCGCGACTGCGTGCGCATGATGGAGTCGGGGCCCGCCGCAGGCGTGATCGGCACGCAGGCGCTGTGCGCCTCGCTTCGCATCGCCAACGCGATCGCCTTCGACATGGGTGGCACGACCGCCAAGGCCGGCGTGGTGCGCGACGGCTTGGGCCTGGTGACCGGCAGCACCATGATCGGCGGCTACCTGACCGGGCTGCCGCTCTTGACGCCCATGATCGACATCCACGAGGTCGGCACCGGTGGCGGCAGCATCGCCGCGGTGAGCGCCGCGGGCGCGCTGCGCGTCGGCCCGCAGAGCGCCGGCGCCGCCCCCGGGCCGGTGTGCCATGGCCTGGGCGGCAGCGAGCCTACGGTCACGGATGCCAACCTGGTGCTGGGCCGTCTCGACGCGCGGCACTTCCTGGGCGGCGAGATGGCGCTGGACGCCAAGGCGGCTGCGGCGGCGATCAAGCGCCGCATCGCCGACCCGCTCGGCCTCTCGGTGACGCAGGCGGCGCTGGGCATCCTGCGCATCGCGGCCGCGGCGATGTCGCATGCGGTCAAGGGCGTGACCACCGACCGCGGCCTGGACCCTGGCGGTTTCCCGGTGCTGGTTGCCTACGGCGGCGCCGGGCCGCTGCATGCCTCGATGGTGGCGCGCGAGCTGGCCATGCCGCGCGTCATCGTGCCGCGTGCACCCGGCCACTTCTCGGCTTTCGGCATGCTGCTGGCCGACTTTCGCCGCGACCTGGTGCGCTCGCACTTCACCAGCCTGGCCGCCGTCGGCATCGACGAACTCGAATCCTGGTTCGCCGAACTCGAGGCGCAGGGACGCGACGCGCTCGCCGCGGCAGACCTGCGCGCGCGCGGCGTGACCGTGCAGCGCGGCCTGGACATGCGCTATGTCGGCCAGGAGCACGCAGTGACCGTCGACCTGCCGGCCACGGTGTTCACCCGCGGCGGCAAGGCGGCGATCAAGCGCGCCTTCGACGCGGCGCATGAAGAGCGCTACGGCCGCGGCTCGCCGGCCGAGCCCGCCGAGATCGTCTCCATCCGCAGCGCGGTCATCGGTCGCATGAAGCACCCGTCGCTGGAAAAGATCGCGCGCGGCGGCGTGCGCCCCCCGGCGGCCGCGCGCGCCGGCACGCGGCGCGCCTACTTCGAGTCCGGCGGCTGGTCCGCTACCACGGTGTACCGCCGCGAGGCGCTCGAAGCGGGCAATCGCATCGCCGGCCCGGCATTGATCGAGGAGCATGCCTCCACCACCGTGCTGCAGCCAGGCGACCGCCTTGTCGTCGAGCCCTTCGGCAGCCTGGATATCAGCATCGGACGCTCATGAAGACACCCAGCCCACCCAGGAGCGGCGCGCAGCGCATGGCCGGCGGCGCACGCCGCGCGGCACCGATGCGACGCCGCCGCGTCGACCCGGTCGCCGTCGAGCTTGTGCGCAACGGACTCATCGCCGCCACCGAGGAAATGAAGTCGGTGCTCATGCGCACCTCGTACAACATGATCATCTACGAGGCGCTCGACTTCACGGTCGGCCTCTTTGACCGCGACGGAGCGACCCTTTCGATCGGGCTCGGGCTGCCGATGTTCATCCGCGGCATGAGCGACGTGGTCAAGGCCAAGCTGGCGCATTGGGGCCACGCCGATATCCACCCCGGTGACATCCTGCTCACCAACGACTCCTACACCACCGGCGCGCACCTGAATCACCTGACGTTCTCGATCCCGGTGTTCCACAAGGGTCGCATCGTCGCCTTCTCGACCTGCATGGCGCACTGGCAGGACATCGGCGGCATCCTCAACGGGCTGACCACCGACATCTGGTCCGAGGGCCTGCAGATCCCGCTCATCAAGTACCAAGCACGCGGCGTCCTCAACAGCGAGATGCGCGACCTGATCCTCATGAACGTGCGGCGTCCGGATCGCGCCGCTGGCGACCTGGAGGCGCAGCTCTCGGCCTGCCGCGTCGGCGTCAAGCACATGGAGGAAATGATCCGGCGCCACGGCATCGACAGCCTGCTGTCCTCGATCGACGCGATCATGGACCACAGCGAGGCTGAGGCGCGCGCGCGGGTGGCGGTGATCCCCGACGGCGTCTACACGGCCGAATCGTTCATGGACGACGATGCGATCGACCTCGACGTGCCGGTGCCGATCCGCGTCAAGGTCACGGTCGCGGGCGAGAACATGACTGTCGACCTCTCGGGCATGAGCCCGCAGGTCAAGGGTTTTTTCAATTCCGGCGCCGGCGTGGCCTGCGCGCAGGTTGCATTCAAGTGCCTGACCGGACCGCGCGACAACCCGATCAACGACGGCAGCTTCCGACCGCTCACGGTCATCGTGCCGCCGGGCACGGTGGTCTCGGCCACCCATCCCGCGCCGATGCGGGTGTGGATGACCTATCCGATGACGGTGGTCGACACCATCTTCAAGGCGCTCGCACCGGCGATCCCGGCCGATGTGATCGCCGGCCACCATGCGGACCTTGTGATCGCCAACATCAACGGCATCCACCCGCGCGACGGCAAGCTGTGGATCTACCTGGGTGGGCTGATCGGCGGCGGCTGGGGCGCCAAGGATGGCGAGGACGGCGTCAACGTCACGGTGTGCATGAACGACGGCGACACCCACAACGGCCCCTCGGAGCAGGTCGAGAACAAGTTCCCGCTGCTGGTACGCCACTACCGGCTGCGCCAGGATTCCGGCGGCGCCGGGCAGTTTCGCGGCGGGCTGGGCGCCGAATGCGAGGTCGAGGCCTTGGCGCGGGTCAATTACCAGACGCGGGTGGATCGCGTGAACCATCCGCCGTGGGGCCTGGCCGGCGGCAAGAGCGCGCGGGGAAACCGCATCGGCATGCGCCGCAAGGATGGCAACGAGGAATTGTTCGACACCGGCAAGGTCAACATGCGTCTGGACGCCGGCGAGGCCTACACCCTGCGCTCGGGCGGCGGCGGCGGTTTCGGCGCGGCGAAAAAGCGGCCGCGCGCGGCGGTGCTTGCAGACCTGCGCCTGGGCTACATCTCGCCTGCGGCAGCCAAGCGCGACTACGGTGTGGTGCCGACAGCCAGGGAACGCGCTCAATTGCACCTTGACGCGGTGTTCCGGCGCGAGGCCGAAGTTGGCGGCCGCGGCTGAATCACAGGCGCGACGCGCCGTCCGGCAGCGCACGAGCAGCGCGGCCGACGACGCCACCGCGGTGCGCGCGCTGCAACTGCTCGGCCGCTGGCGACGCGCCGCCGCCGGGCACTTGAGCTTCACCGCCGGTTGCGCCTGCGGATTCGCGGGGGCCGTCGACCTTTCGGACATGGACGACCTGGTCATCGACTTCCTGGCGCGCCGGTTTGCCCGGGAGGCCGCAGTCGGCAGCTTCATGAAGGAGGCAGCAGGTCCGGCGCCGGGCAGCGTCAAGGCCCTGCTCGGCGCGCTGGCAGCGAGTCCCGCGGCGCTTGCGCCTGCGGCGGCCACGGCATTGCTCGGCGCCCTCGAGGCAACGGTCACATCGATCGAAGAGCAGCACCGGACCTAGCCGGCCGCGGTGCGTGCGCGGCCCAAAAAGTCCGGCAAGGAACGGTTGAGCGCGTACCACCATGAAATCCCTGCAAGACTTGATCGAAGCCACGCCCGACCTGGTCGACTACTTTTACAACGACACCGTGTCGCCGGCGGGACGCAACCGGCCGGGCGCCTCGCCGGTCCCGCTCGAATTCAGCAACTGGCGCACCGAGCAGCGCGCGTGGCGCGAAGCTGCGGTCCTGTTCGACCAATCGCATCACATGCCCGAGCTCTTTCTCAAGGGGCCGGATGCGTTCCGGCTTCTCAACCATCTGGGTGTCAACAGCTTTCGCGACTTCGTCCCCGGACGGGCCAAGCAGTTCCTGGCGTGCAATCACGAAGGTCATGTGATCGGCGAGTGCGTCCTCTTCTACCTTGAGGAGGAAAGCTTCGAGATGGTGAGCGGCGCGCAGCTGCAGGACTGGGTCGCCTTCAACGCCCAGACCGGTGGCTACGCCGTCACGGCCCTGCGCGATCCGCAGACCGACGCGAATCCGCAGGGACGAACCAGGTTTCGCTATGGCCTCGAAGGCCCGCGCGCCGAGAGCATCTTCAGGGAGGTCGTCGAGAACGAGGCGCCGGAAATCGCGTTCTTTCGCACCGCACGCGTGCTAATCGCAGGGCACGAAGTCCTGGCCCTGCGCCACGGCATGGCCGGGCACTGGGGAGTGGAGCTCTCCGGGCCTTACGCCCACGGCGCGGCGGTGCGGCAGGCGATCCTTGAGGTGGGCAGGAAACACGGCCTCACGCCAGCCGGACGATCCGCCTATTTCAGCGCCCAGGCGGAGGGTGGCTGGATGGCCTATCCCCTGCCTGCGGTCTACACCGATCCCGGGCTCAAGGCGTTTCGGCAGTGGCTTCCGTTGACCTCGTGGGCAGCGCGTGCGCAACTGGCCGGCAGCGACCGCGGCAGGAGCATCGAGCACTACTACCTGACCCCCTGGGACATGGGGCTGGATCGGATCATGAAGTTCGATCATGACTTCGTCGGTCGCGCAGCCCTGGAAGCGATGGTGCACCGGCCGCATCGCACCAAGGTGACCCTGGTCTGGGACCGCGACGACGTGGCAAGAATCCAGGCCTCGATGTTCGCGCCCGGCATACCCTTCCGTCATCTCGAGTTTCCGGTCGCCTCCTACGGCTTTCCCCAGTGCGACTTGGTCAAGACTCCGGCCGGCCAGGTGGTGGGGCGCGCCGGGTTCTCGGGGTACAGCGCCAACGAGGCAAGCATGCTGTCGATCGCTTCCGTCGACCGGGACTGGGCCGAACCCGGCACCATCCTGCACCTGACCTGGGGTGAGCCCGACGGCGGTTCAAGGAAGCCCCAGGTGGAGCGCCACCGTCAGACCGATGTGCGTGTCACGGTAGCTCCAGCGCCCTACGCCACCGCCGCGCGGATCATGCGTGGCCAGGGCACAGCCCGTTGAGTCCGGGGCAGGACAGGGTGCGGGCCGCCACCTCTCGACTGAAGCCGCGCAAGTCCCGTGTTGCAGTGCAAGATTGCAGTGCCGGCGCTTGTCGTATAGCTTCGCCGTTTCCCTGCGGCGCTGCGGTTGATGACGCAAGCGACCCAACCTTGAATCATGGCGAAACTGGAGGCATTCATGCAGTGGCGGACCCGAGCAGCAAGCGTTCTTGTGGCAGTGAGTGCGGCGCTGGTGGCGACGCCGGCGGTACAGGCGCAGGCCGCGCAGGAACTCAAGTTCGGCGCCATGCCGATAGGCTCGATCTGGTACGTGTTCGCGGCCAGTTTCGCCAAGCACATCCAGGCCAACCTGCCGCCGGGCGCCAAGGTCGACATCATCGCCCGCGGTGGCGGCATCGGCAACCCGATCGTGGTCAACGACAACAAGGCCGACGTCGCCTTTGCCAACACCATCACCGCGGTCTGGGCGATGAACGGCGAGGAGGAGATCTACAAGGGCAAGAAGTACCCGAACATCCGCGCGCTCCTGGGTGGCCTGAACGAGGTGTGGATCGCCGGCATGCTCACCGAGGACTACATCAAGCGCACCGGCAACGACACCCTCGAGAAGGCGCTCACCTCGCGCAATCCGCCGCGCGTGATCATGAAACCCGCCGGCAGCACGGTGCCGCCATCGGTGCGCCTGATCTTCGAGTCGCTGGGGCTCTCCTTCGAGAAGTATCGTGCCGCCGGCGGCCAGATCATCCAGGTCGACGTTGGGCAGATCCCCTCGATGATGCGCGACGGCCGTGCCGACCTGTATTTCGAAAGCGTCTCGCCCGGCCATCCGGCGACCCAGGAGGTGACACTCACGGTGCCGCTGCGATTCGTCGATCTGCCCGACAAGACCCTCGCGGTGCTGGCCAAGAACGGCCTCAAGGTGCATCCGCTGCCGGCCTCGTTCAAGGGTCAGAACGGGCCGACCAAGGCAGCCGATTTCGGCACCAACCTGATCGTCAACAAGGACATGCCGGACAACATCGCCTACGCGATCACCAAGGCGATCATCGAGAACCGTGACGCGATCGTCGCCGACAACAAGGCGATGGCGGGCTTTGTCGCGCGCGATGCCTGGCGGCCGGAGAACGTTGGCATCCCGCTGCATCCGGGTGCGATCCGCTACTACAAGGAAAAGGGCTGGATGTAACCGGTCCGCCGCGGGACGCCTGCCGCGCGTCCCGCGCCAACATCACCTCATGGATCAAATCAAGCGGCTGGCCAGCCCGCGCTACCTGATCGCGCTTTCCTGGCTGGCGTTTCAGCTCTACCTGCTCTACGATCCCCTGCCGCTGCAGGTGTCGCGGCCGACGCACATCTGCCTGGCGCTGGCCACGGTGTTCCTGTGGCAGCCGCTTGGCGGCGGACGTGCCTGGTACAAGGCGATCGACTGGCTGCTGGCGGCCTGCGCCTTCGCGGTGCTGGCCTACTACCTCAACGACTTCGCGCGCCTGTCCGGGCGCATGGAAAACGTCGATGAGGTCATGACCCGCGACCTGGTCATGGGCACGCTGGTGCTCGCCATCCTCATGGAGGCGGTGCGCCGCGTGGTCGGCTGGAGTCTCATCTGGGTGATCGTGGTATTCGTCGCCTACGGCTTCCTGGGACGCTGGTTCCCCGGCTGGCTGTCGTTCCAGGGTTTCGAGTATTCGCTCTTCATCGAATTCATGACCATGGCCACCCACGGCATTCTCGGGGTGACCACGCAGACCTCGGTCGACTTCGTCTGGTACTTCCTGCTCTTCGGCGTGGTCTATTCGGCCACCGGCGGCGGCAAACTCTTCATCGACAGCGCGCTCAAGCTGGTCGGCCAGCGCAAGGGTGGCGCGGCCAAGTCCGAGATCGTCGCCTCGGCGATGTTCGGCACCATCAGCGGCAGCGCGGTGGCCAACGTGGTGGCCACCGGCATCTTCACCATCCCGCTCATGAAGCGCTCCGGCTATTCGCCGGAGGAGGCCGCGGCGCACGAAGCCACCGCCTCGACCGGCGGGCAGCTGATGCCACCGGTGATGGGCATCGCCGCCTTTGTGATGGCCGAGCTTCTGGCGGTGCCCTACAGCCGCATCGCGTTGGCCGGCATCATCCCGGCGGTGGCCTATTACTTCGCGCTGTACATGATCGTCGACCTGAAGGCGCGCCGGCGCGGTATCGGCACCTTGTCGGCCGACGATCTCAAGGACATCGCGCCGCTGGCGCC
>JBJXGS010000184.1:0-100434 GCA_046160545.1 Burkholderiales bacterium | reverse complement strand
TGTCCGGCTTGAACTGCAGGTAGCGCCAGGCCTGGCGATGCAGTTCGTTGCGGCGCGGGTCGGCGACGATGAGTTTTGTGCCGGCCTGGGCGGCGTTCTTGATCCAGGTCGCGGCAACCGGGTGATTCGAGGTCGGATTGGCGCCGATGAGCAAAACAACCTCCGCGTGGCGCACATCCGAGACCTGGTTAGACACAGCCGCCGAGCCCACGCCTTCAAGCAACGCAGCCACCGACGAGGCATGGCAAAGGCGCGTGCAATGGTCCACGTTGTTGCTGCCGAAACCGGTGCGTACCAGCTTCTGGAACAGGTAGGCCTCCTCGTTGCTGCCCTTGGCCGAACCAAAACCTGCCAGTGAGTACTTGCCATGGCGATCGCGAATCGACTTCAGCCCGTGGCCGGCGGCGTCAAGCGCCTCCTCCCAGGTGGCTTCGCGAAAGACCGCATCAATGTTCTCGGGGTCGACCGTGAAGTCCGCCGTCTTGGGCACACCCGCGCGGCGCATCAGCGGCTTGATCAGGCGCTGGCGGTGATGCACGTAGTCAAAGCCGTAGCGCCCTTTGACGCACAGGCGGCTCTGGTTGGCCGGGCCGTCACGACCGTCGACGGCAACGATGCGATTGTCCTTGACCTTATAGGTGAGCAGGCAGCCGACGCCGCAGTAGGGGCAAACCGAATCCACCTCGCGATCCGGAACAATCTTGCCGACTTCGTTGGCCGGCATCAGCGCGCCGGTGGGGCAAGCCTGCACGCATTCGCCGCAAGCCACGCAGGTGGACTCGCCCATCGCGTCGTCCAGGTCGAAGACGATCCTGGATTCCGCGCCGCGCATTGCATAGCCGATCACGTCGTTGACCTGCTCCTCGCGACAGGCGCGCACGCAGCGAGTGCACTGGATACAGGCATCCAGGTTGACCGCGATGGCCGGGTGCGAAAGGTCGGCGGCAGGGGCACTGCGCGGCACGCCGCGCAGTGCCGGGCGCGCGGCATCGACATGCATATGCTTTGCCCAGCGGTCGAGCTCGGAATCCGGCTTGTAGCTCTTCTCCGGCATGTCGGAGAGCAGCAACTCCAGCACCATGCGCTGCGACTTCTGCGCGCGCGGCGTGTCACTGCGCACTTCCATGCCTGGCGTCGCGCTGCGGCAACACGAGGGCGCGAGCACGCGTTCGCCCTTGATTTCGACCACGCAGGCGCGACAGTTTCCGTCGGCGCGATAGCCTTCCTTGTAGCAGAGGTGTGGAATGGCCACGCCGTTACGCTTGGCAACCTCGAGAATGGGTTCGCCGTCGAAGGCCTCGACGCGCTTGCCGTCAAGCAGGAATTCGACCACCCGGGTCGGCACTTCGAGCTTCTGCGGTGCGTTCATGTCATCAGACCTCGTGCGGAAAGTAGCTGACCACGCAGCGGATGGGGTTGGGTGCAGCCTGCCCCAGACCGCAGATCGATGCATCGGCCATGACCTGGTTTATGTCCTCAAGCACGGCGCGATCCCACACCGGGGCCTGCATGAGCTTGGCCGCCTTGGCGGTGCCGACCCGGCACGGCGTACATTGCCCGCACGATTCGTCGGCGAAAAAGCGCATCATGTTCAGGGCCGCATCACGCGCCCGGTCATGCTGCGAGAGCACGATCACCGCCGCCGAACCAATGAAGCAGCCGTGGGGCTGCAGCGTGTCGAAGTCCAGCGGTACATCGCCGAGCGAAGCGGGCAGAATGCCGCCGGACGCCCCGCCCGGCAGGTAGGCGTAGAACTCGTGCCCATCTGCCATTCCGCCGCAATACTCATCGATGAGTTCGCGCACGCTGATCCCCGCCGGCGCCAGGTGCACGCCGGGGCGGCGTACCCGGCCTGAAACCGAGAACGAGCGCAGGCCGCGCCGGCCGTGACGACCAAACGATGCGAACCAGTCGGCGCCACGCGCGATGATGTCGCGCACCCAGTACACGGTCTCGAAGTTGTGTTCGAGCGTCGGGTAACCAAACAGGCCGACCTGCGCGACATAAGGCGGGCACAGGCGCGGCTCGCCGCGCTTGCCCTCGATCGACTCGATCATCGCCGACTCCTCGCCGCAGATGTAGGCTCCGGCGCCACGCCGCAGCTCGATCACCGGCAACGCGCAAGGCGGCGCGGCCTTGAGACGCGCAAGCTCTTTTTCGAGGATCGCACGGCAGCTGTGGTACTCGTCGCGCAGGTAGATGTAGATTGCACCGACCCCTGTGCACCATGCGGCGACGAGCATGCCTTCCAGAAAGCGGTGCGGGTCGCGCTCCAGGTAGGTCCGGTCCTTGAAGGTACCGGGCTCCCCCTCGTCGATGTTGACCGCCATGACCTTGGGTGCTGACTCCCCTCTCACGATGCGCCATTTGCGACCGGCCGGAAAGCCGGCTCCGCCCAGTCCACGCAGGCCGGAACTCTCCATGATGCCGATGAGTTCTTCGGCGCTACGCTGACCCTCCAGGCATTCGGCGAGGAGCGCATAGCCGCCATGCTTGCGGTAGGTCGCGTAGCCGCAGTATGGTGGCGCGACTTCGTCGAGTGCTCCGACAGAGGCGCTCGCATCGATCCAGGTCACCGGGTCGAACGCGGTCCGGTCATTCGCGCTTCGATGACGATCTGCGCCGGCTTGCACCGCGCTTGTCACGGTATCGACCGTGGCAAGCGGCAGCGGATTTTGCCCCACGACAACCGCCGGTGCCTGTTCGCAGCGACCGATGCAAGGAGCCGGCAGCACGCGGACATCCGCACCCAGGACCAGCGGCAGGCGCTCAAGCAGGTCGCGTGCGCCCGCCATCTCGCAGGAAAGCGACTCGCAGACCCGAACGGTCAGCTTGGCCGGGGCCGGCACGACGCCGTCGCCATCGGCGCGTACCACGTCGAAGTGGTGATAAAAGGTCGCGACCTCGAACACCTCTGCCATGGGCAGGTTGAGCGCGGCCGCCAGGGCCACGAGGTGACGGTCAGCCAGCTGACCGCGTGCGTCCTGTATGCGGTGAAGATATTCGATCAGGAGGTCGCGCCGCCGCGGCATGCCTTCAATGAGGCTGGCGATTTCGGCAGTCGAAGTCGCGTCGGTGGTGCGGCCCTTCGGACCGGTCTTGCGGCGAATCTCGCGCTCGACGGTGCGCAGGGGAATCGATTGGCTGCTGCCCATGGACAGTTTACTTTCGTAGGCTCGCGCCGCGCGCGATCGGAGTTGCCGGGTTCGAAGCGATGGATGCCGTTTTGCCGAAGGCTCGCAAGAAACGGGCGTCGCGCCACAAAGCGCCATCGCATGTTCCCAGAGTAGAAGGCCGGCACCGATCAGGCATTGACTCAAGTCAAAGCATGCCGATCAGTGTGGCCAAGGGACTCACGTCCCGCCGACGCTGGACGGGATCAATAGCGTAGC
Organism: Burkholderiales bacterium; assembly: GCA_046160545.1. Taxonomy (GTDB): domain Bacteria; phylum Pseudomonadota; class Gammaproteobacteria; order Burkholderiales; family JAEUOS01; genus JAEUOS01. Next base: position 97,042 of record JBJXGS010000184.1, on the reverse strand, counting down.
GGCGGAAAGAGTTCGTCTTCGGGTGCAAGCTCGGGCTCCGGGATCTGCGCCAAGAATCCGCCGCTCAGCTCCACGGTACGGTCGAACTCATCTGGGGTGGGCAACCTGTCGCGGCCAGGGCGCGTGCCGGACGGACTGGCCGCAGGTGATGGCTCGAGCGGCAAGGAAAACGGCTCGGCCGCGCGCACCGCATCCAGCGCCTCGGTGATCTCCGCGCCGATCGGCTCGTCGGGCGAAGGCAGGCTGGGAAAGGCACTCCCCGCGCCGAGCACCTGGGTCGATTCGTGGTCCTCGTCGCCATCCTGGAATTCGGCCGGCACCGGACCTGCGCGATGTTCCGGCGCGGCAATCTCCGGCAGGATCGGAGGAAACATGTCCCTACCCAATCCGTCGAGCCCATCGCCGGCGCTCTGCAACCCGCCGCCCAGATCGACGGTGAGCTCGGGCGCCGCCGACATCTGCAGCATGTGGCTCGCCATGTCCTGGGTACTCTGATCGCTGACCCTGCGCGTCGGCGGCATCAGAGAGGTTGATCCGGCGCCAGGCGTTGCGGATGGCGCAGGCGACCCGGTCATGAATTGCGCGGCCATTTCAGTGGTCGCAAGGTACTCGGGCGCAGGCTCCGATCGCGCAGGCGGTGAACTTTTGAAATGTGCCGCCATCTCGGTCGTAGCGAGGTGGGCGGGCGGTACCGCCCGGGAGGTCGGAGGCAGCGTCAGGTTGAGCCGGAAGTCCGGCGCAGCCTCGAGAAGCTCCGGTGTCGGCGCCGAAAAATTCGGCGCCATCTCGGAGGTCGCAAGCTGTCCGGTAGCGTCAAAGCGCGGCGCCATCTCGGTGGTTTGGGCCCCGGTCGTGTGGTGATCGAATCCGGGGGCAATCTCGGTGGTCGCAAACGCGGACGGGGCATCAAAGTGCGCCCCGAGGTCGGTTGTGAGCACAGCGTCGGCCGGCATCTCGGCGACCGGTATCGGCGCGCCAAGTTCGACGGTGCTCTCCGGACCGAGTTCGAAGGGCTGCAGCGGCGCACCGCGCGCCGGCGGGTGCTGGGTCATCGCAAGTTGCGCGATGACCGCAGCAGCCGACGCCGGCAGCGGCTGCACGACAACCGTCTGCGCCCGCGGCCGCTCCGATGCCGTCGCGGGAACGAGCGGCGGAATGTCAATCAAGGGTATTGCCGGCTCATCTTCCAACGGTGCAGTGGCAGCAATCGCTGCAGTGGACGCCGACGCACCAGCAGCATTGGCCGGCGTTGGAGCCGGGGCCTGCGCCACCGCGGGTGCCGATGCAGCCTCCGCGACAGGAGTCGTCGCCGCGATGGCGGCGATCCGCGACTGACGGTTGAAGACACTCCATCCCGGTGCATCCTGAGTCGCCATCACGGCTGGTGCAGCGCCTGTGAGGACGATGTCGTTTTCGCCATCCGGCAGTGCGGCGGGGTGAATCGCGGCCGGCGCCACGCGGCGCGCCAGGCGGTTGACCGCGCGCATGCGCCCGATCATTGTGTCGATGGCAATGCGGCGAATTTCCTCGACCAGTTCTTCGGTTGCAAAAGCGAATGCCGACGGATTGATTTCCAGGTAGGTCACCTGGGTCAAAGTGGTGACCGAAGCTGTGCGTTTGCTCGACTCGCTTTCCAGGAAGCCTACTTCTCCGATCATGTCGCCGCGCGTGAGCTTGCCCATCGCACGGTCGCCCTTCTCGACTTCGACTTCCCCGTCCAGGATGAAGCCGAATGAGCGTCCCGGCTCGCCGTCCTTCATGATCACGGTGGCAGGCGGCAGGATGCGCCACGCCGAGAGGCGCAGGATTTCCCAGATGTCGACGTCGTCAAGCTTGCCCAGGAGTGGCAACGCGCGCACGTTCTTCCACTTGGCCTCGTCGGGCAGGACGACATTTTCCTCGAGGATCTGGAATCGCACCGCCGACAGGTCCTTGGCCATGTCGGAGCCGAGGCGATAGCGCGAATACAAGTCCTTTTCCAGCGCACGTGCGATGACTTTGTTGGTGAGCTCGGGCAGGTCCGGGTTGAGCTGGGTGACCGGCACCGCCTCGGTGTTGATGATCTTGTACACCAGGGCAGCGGTGTTGGGAGCGCGAAACGGCAGGCGCCCGGCGAGCATCTGGTAGAACATCACGCCCAGCGAGTACAGGTCGGTCTGGTGGTTGAGCGTGTAACCCTTGATCTGCTCGGGACTCATGTACGAGGGCGAGCCCAGGCCGTTGATGAACGTCGAATCGATGTTGACGTTTTTCTTGATGTTGAGCGCCAGGCCGAAGTCCATGAGCTTGACCTCGTCGTCCTTGGTCAGCATCACGTTGGCGGGCTTGATGTCGCGATGCACGATCCCGCGTCGGTGCGCGTAGTCCAGTGCCATCGCCACTTTGAAGATGATCCCGACCACGCGGTGCATGGGCAGAAGCTTGTCCATGGTGACGAACTGGTCCAGACCGCGCCCCTCGATCAATTCCATGACCAGGTAGGCCTGCTTCTCCTCGACCTTCCAGTCGAACACCTTGGCGATGTTGGGGTGGTCGAACTGCGCCGTTACCGCCGCCTCTGTAGCGAAGAGCTTGCGGAACCGGCGTGAGAGCTTGCTCTTGTCGTCGGTAAAGTCTACGACCTTGATTGCAACCTTCTTCGCGCGCACCGAGTTGTCGTCGGTCCACTGGCTGCCGCCGAAGGCATCGGTCGAGTCCACTCCCCCGTCGTCCTCGGCCAGGTATACCGACGAAGTCGCGCCCCGACCGATCTCTCGAATCGCGCGATAGCGGCCAAAACGAAGGCCTTGGATTGGTTTGCCGTCGTCCATCGACGCGAAAATACCACCAAATTCGGCGCCGCGCAGGCGTCGTTGCAGGGTGCCCGCCGGTCAGCTATAGTAGTCGTTTCAACAAGAAATGCCGGGTTGCGGCATTTTGAAAATCCAAGGAGAGACAATGATCAACAAGAGACGCGACTTTTTGAAGCACGGCGGTATCGCAGGTGTCCTTGCCGCAGGCACCGCCCCGGCGTTCGCTCAAGGCCAGGAATTCCGCTGGCGCATGACCTCGAGCTTTCCCAAGAGCCTGGACACCCTGTACGGCGCCAACGAGCAGGTCGCAAAGCGAGTCGCCGAATTGACAGGCAACAAGTTCCAGCTGCGCACCTTCGCCGCCGGCGAGATCGTCCCTGGGCTTCAGGTGCTTGACGCGGTCCAGAATGCCACCGTCGAGGTTGGCCAGACCGCGATGTACTACTACTTCGGCAAGAACCCGGCGTTTTCGTTTGCCACCTGCCTGCCCTTCGGCCTCAACAATCGCCAGCAGAACGCCTGGTGGTACCACGGCGGCGGCGAGCAGATGTACAACGATTTCCTCAAGGCCTACAACTGCGTCGCCGTGGCCGGCTACAACACGGGCTGCCAAATGGGCGGCTGGTATCGCAAGGAGATCAAGTCGGTCGCCGACATCAAGAACCTCAAGATGCGTATCGGCGGCCCAGGCGGGGTTATTCTCGCGCGCATGGGTGCGGTGCCACAGCAGATCGCCGGCGGCGACATCTATCCGGCCCTCGAGAAGGGCACGATCGACGCGGCCGAGTGGGTAGGACCGCACGACGACGAGAAGCTGGGCTTCAACAAGATTGCCAAGTTCTACTACGCCCCGGGCTGGTGGGAATGCAATTCGATGGGCCACTTCATCGTCAACGACAAGGCTTGGGCCACGCTGCCCAAGGAATTTCAGGGGGCCTTCATCACCGCCTGCCACGAAGCCAATGTGATGACCATGGCCAAGTACGACCACCTGAACCCGATCGCATTGCGCAAGCTCGTTGCCGGCGGGGCGCAGCTTCGCTTCATGCCGCGCGATGTCATGCAGGCCGCCTACAAGGCGTCCAACGAACAGTTTGACGAGTGGGCGCAGAAGTCGCCCGAATTCAAGAAGATGTACGAACCATGGCTCAAGTACCGCCAGGACCAGGCACTGTGGTTTAACGTCGCCGAAGGCGGTTTCGACCGCTTCATGGGCACGCTGGGCACCGCCGGCACCTCGGCCAAGGGCGCCGGCAAGAAAACCTGAGCGTCGCGGCGCGGAATCCTTCGAATGGCCTCGCTTGCGCGAGGCCATTTTTCTTGTGCACGCGGACTACCGCCACGCGCCTCCGCCTACGGCTAGAATTCACGGTTGCGTTCGCCTCGGACAGGCTTCCCTGGCGACCTCCGCAATCCACTCCATGGAGATACCACTCATGCAACGACGCGACTTTATCCGCAAGGGCGGGCTAGCCGGCATCCTCGCTGCCGGCAGCGCCCCGGCCATCGCCCAGAGTACGCCCAACATCACCTGGCGCCTGGCCTCGAGCTTTCCCAAGAGCCTGGACACGATCTACGGCGCTGGCGAGGTGCTCGCCAAGTACGTGGCCGCCATCACGGAGAACAAGTTCCAGATCCGTGTCTTCGCCGCCGGCGAGATCGTTCCCGGCCTGCAGGTCGCCGACGCGGTCCAGAATGGCACCGTCGAGATGGGCCATACCGCGTCCTACTACTACGTCGGCAAGGACCCAACATTCGCCTTCGACACGGCAATTCCCTTCGGCCTCAATTACCGTCAGCAAACCGCCTGGATGTTCGAAGGCAACGGCACGAAGCTGATGCGCGAGTTCTTCGCCAAGTACGGCATCGTTGCGATTCCTGCAGGCAACACCGGGGCACAGATGGGCGGCTGGTACCGCAAGGAGATCAAGACCGTCGCCGACCTGAAGGGCCTGAAGATGCGCATCGGCGGCTTCGCCGGACAGGTGCTGACCAGGCTGGGCGTTGTCCCGCAGCAGATCGCCGGTGGCGAAATCTATGCCTCACTCGAGAAAGGCACCATCGACGCCGCCGAGTGGGTCGGCCCCTACGACGACGAGAAACTCGGTTTCAACAAGGTCGCGCCCTTCTACTACTACCCCGGCTGGTGGGAGGGTGGCCCGCAGCTGTCGGCCTACATCGGCCAGAAGAGCTGGGACTCGCTGCCCAAGCACTACCAGGCCGTGCTCGAGGCAGCGTCCGCTTACGCGCATATCGAGATGATGGCGCGCTACGACGCGAAGAACCCGTCGGCGCTCAAAAAGCTTGTCGCTGCCGGCACCAAGCTGCGCCCCTTCCCGAAGGCCGTGATGGACGCCTGCTACGCGGCTTCCAACGAGCTCTACAAGCAAACTGCGGCCAAGAACGAGAACTTCCGCAAGGTCTACGAGGACTGGGTCAAGTTCCGCGACGAGCAGATCCTCTGGTTCCGTGTCACCGAACAGAGCTTCGACAACTATATGGCCGCGCCCAAGGCCGCGCCCAAGGCCTGAAGCGACCACGCATTGACATGTGCAATTGAAAAAGCCCGCCGATGGCGGGCTTTTTCTGGTCCCGACCGGCCGCGCTAGGGCGGCCGCAATTATTTCTTGGCGGCTTCGCCCCTGAGCGCCCTTTCAATCTCGGCGGCGGCCTTGTCCTCTTGTGACGTGGCTTCATCCCTGACTGCGGGCTCGTCCTTGGTCGCAGACTCGTCCTTGCCGCCGAAGGCTTTCTGCAGGTCGGACGTCGACTGCTCGCGGTTCTTCTCGTCGCGGTCAGCATCCTGCTCGTTGCCGTCGCTGGGCAACTCGATCTTGACCTTGTCCAGATCAACCTTCAAATCCTTGTCGAGGAAGACCGTCACCGTCTGCGGCAAGGCAACCACAAGCGCAACCATGATGACCTGCAGGACGACGAAGGGGATCGCGCCCCAGTAGATGTCCGAGCTCTTGACCTCCTTGGGCGCGACGCCGCGCATGTAGAAGAGCGCGAAGCCAAAGGGCGGATGCATGAAGGAAGTCTGCATGTTGACGCACAGAATGACGCCGAACCAGATGAGGGCCGCTGACTCGCCGACGATGGGCGCCAGCACCTTCTGCGCCACCGGCGCGAGCATCGGCACGATGATGAAGGCGATCTCGAAAAAGTCGAGAAAAAACGCCAGGAAGAAGACGAACACGTTGACCACCAGGAGAAAGCCCCAGGCGCCGCCAGGCAAGGAGGTCAGCCAGTGCTCGACCCAGGTGTTGCCGTCGACGCCCTGGAAGACTATGGAGAAACAGGTCGAGCCGATCAGGATAAAGGCGACCATCGCGGTCAGGCGGGCGGTCGACTGGTAGGCTTGGCGCAAAAGGCCGCGCAAGTCGGCGATGGCCGCGGCGCGCACGCACAGGTAGGCCACGGCCAGGTAGAGGACACCAAACGCGACCTGGAACGGAATCGACTTGGGCTCGATGCGATAGGCAACGATGCCAGCGATTGCGGCGACCACACCGACCTGGAATACGCGGTTGCCCAGGACGCCCAGGTCCTTGTGGCGAATCACGGCCAGCACGATTGCACCGATCGCGCCCATGGCGCCGGCCTCAGTCGGCGTGGCAATTCCGAACATCATCGTGCCAAGCACCAGGAAGATCAGCACCGCTGAGGGGACGATGCCGGCCAGGCATTTCTTCCAGAGCGCCCAGCCCCTGAGCGTCAGGTCCTCGCGCGGGATCGGCGGCAGGTAGTCCGGCTTGATCAGCCCCAGGAAGAAGGTATAGAGCGCGAAGAGCGCGATCTGCATCAGCGAGGGGCCCCAGGCGCCCAGGTACATGTCGCCGACCGAACGGCCAAGCTGGTCGGCCAGCACCACCAGCACCAGCGAGGGCGGCACCAGCTGCGTGATCGTCCCCGAAGCCGCCAGCACCCCGGTCGCGTAGCGGATGTTGTACTTGTAACGCATCATGACCGGAAGCGAAATGAGCGTCATCGCGATCACCTGCGCGGCCACCGTGCCGGTTACCGCGCCGAGGATAAAGCCGACGATGATGACCGAATAGCCCAGCCCGCCGCGCACCGTGCCGAAAAGCTGTCCCATGGAATCGAGCATGTCCTCGGCCAGGCCGCATCGTTCCAGGATCGTGCCCATGAAGGTGAAAAACGGGATCGCCAGCAGCAGGTCGTTGGAGAGGATGCTGCCGAAGATGCGTCCGGGGATCGCCTGCAGGAAGTTGGCGTCGAAGTAACCCCATTCGATGGCGAAAAAGCCGAAGAAGAGACCGACGGCGGCAAGCGAGAACGCCACCGCGTAACCGAACAGCATGAAAACGACCAGCCCCACGAACATCAGGGGCGGCATGTACTCGACCGGGATCATTGCTCGGGCCTCGCGTATTGCGCCAGTTCGATCCGTTCACCGCGCAACGCCGCCAGGCGCTTGATGATCTCGGAGAGACCCTGCAGAAAAATCAGCGCGAAGCCCAGCGGCACGATGAGCTTGACCGGCCAGCGGATGAGCCCGCCGGCGTTCGACGACACCTCGCCCACCTTCCAGGATTCGTGGAAAAAGGGCCACGAGAACCAGCCGATGACCGCGCAGGCCGGAAGGAGGAAGACCGCCGTGCCGATGATGTCGACCCAGACCTGTTTTCTCTGCGACAGCGTCATGTACAGCACGTCGACGCGTACGTGCTCGTTGCGCTGCAAGGTGTAGGAGGCACCAAACATCACGATGACCGCAAACATGTACCACTGCAGCTCGAGCCAGGCATTCGAACTCATGTCGAAGGCGTAGCGAATCATTGCGTTGGCGCCGCTGACAAGGCAGGCCAGCAGCACACAGGCATTGGCCAGGACACCGAGCTTGGCATTGAGCCAGTCGATGCTGCGCGAAAATGCGAGTAGCGACTTCATGTCTCTCCCGTGGCCGCGCGTTGCGCGTAAGACTCGAGGCCTTGCTCCTCTGGCGGGAACCTCGGCTCGGGGCCGATTCTAGCGGGATTCACCCGGGACTCCGCCGCTCAGGCTCCCGCGACTGTCATGCGGTCGACAAGCACCGACCCGGTAGTGACGCTGCCGCGCGTGATCGTATCGGCGCCGACGGCGACGATGCCGCGAAACATGTCTTTCATGTTGCCCGCAATGGTGATTTCCTCGACCGGCGCGACAATCTCACCGCCCTCAACCCAATAGCCGGCCGCCCCGCGCGAATAATCGCCGGTCACGGTATTGAGGCCGTGACCCATGAGGTCAGTGACCAGCAGTCCGGTGCCGAGGCGCCGCAGCATGCCGACGAAGTCCTCTTTGCCGGTCGCGTGCATGGTCAAATTGGCTGCGCCACCCGCATTGCCGGTGCTCTGCATGCCGAGCTTCTTCGCAGAGTAGGTGGACAGGAAGTATCCCTTGAGGACGCCGTGCTCGACCACCTTGCGCGGGCGTGTCGCCACCCCCTCGTTGTCGAACGGGCCGGAGGCGAGTCCGTTCTTGGTCGCAGGGTCCTCGCTGATGTCGATGTGCGGGGCGAAAATCTCGCGACCCAGAGCGTCGAGCAGGAACGACGCCTTGCGATACAGGCTGCCACCGCTGGCCGCCGACACCAGCGCACCGGTGAGTCCGGTGGCGAGCGGAGCCTCGAACAGCACCGGACACTGGCGTGTCGTGAGGCGCTGCGAACCCAGGCGCGCCAGAGCGCGTCGCGCGGCGTAGTCGCCGATGCGCTCGACGGCGGGAAAGTCAGCGGCATCGCGGGCGCTGACGTACCAGTCATCGCGTTGCATGGCATTCTTTGCGCGCGCGCTCTTTGCGGCAATCACTGAACACGAGATGTAGTGACGCGAACTAGGGTACGCGCCGACGAAACCATGGCTGTTCGCATAGGCAAACTGCGAATGCTGCGCCGAGACACTTGCCCCCTCGGAATTGCGGATCATCGGGCTTACCGACAAAGCCGCTGCCTCAGTGCGGCGTGCCAGATCGATCGCCGTGGGAGCGTCGAGTTCCCAGGGATGCAACAGGTCCGGATCCACCCAATCACGTGCCAGGAGGGCGGGATCCGCCAACCCGGCGCAATCGTCCTCCGCAGTGAAGCGCGCGATGTCGCGCGCCGCCTCGACCGCCCGACGCAGTGCGTCCTGCGAAAAGTCGGAACTGCTTGCGTGCCCCTTGCGGGTGCCGATGTACACCGTTACCGCGAACGACTTGTCGCGGTTATGCTCGATCGATTCGACTTCGCCCATGCGCGCAGTGACCGTCAGCCCATAGCCTTCGGACACCTCGGCCTCGGCGGCGCTGGCGCCGACGGCGCGCGCATGTGCCAGAGCGTCGGCGGTCAAGGACTTGAGGGTGTCGGCGGAGTACGAGAATTTGGCAGTGGCCATCGGGTTTGTGGGCCACGCGCGTCACGCGGCATCCGGCAAACCTATAATTATACGAAAGCACCTCGTTTTTGCCTCGAACGCCCTTACAAGTCATGCGCAACCGCACCCTGCTGGTCGATCCGCGCCCCGCGCCGCTGCCCGTCTATGACGGCCCCAGCAAGTCGCAGCGCAAGCGTGACATGACGGCCCTGCAGAGGCTTGGCGCGCGGCTGGCCACGCTGTCTTCCGAGCGCTTGGCCGAACTTGACCTGCCCGAGCGCCTGGCCGATGAGCTGGCCGAATACAAGCGCATCACGGCCCACGAGGGCGCCCGCAGGCAGATGCAACTGATCGGCAAGCTCATGCGTGACGTCGACCCGGCTCCGCTTTTAGCTGCACTGGATCGCTTCGCCGGCGCCTCCAAGGCCGAAGTGGCGGCCATGCATGCCGCCGAGCGCTGGCGGGAACGACTGTTGGGCGAGGCGGGGGCCATGACGGAGTTTGCCGCCGCGCATACCGGCTGCGACATGCAGCACCTGCGCAGCCTGGTGCGCGGCGCGGGAGGTGACCGAACTTCGGGCAAGGTGGCGCGTGACTACCGGGAACTCTACCGCGCGATCCGAGCCGCCATGGCTGCAACCAGCGCCGCGCTGAACGATCCCGCGGCAAATGTGGACACGCCATGAATCTTCTCGATCGCCCCCTGCGCGTGGGCCTGGTCTCGACTTCCGACCGTGCCGCAGCCGGCGTCTACAAGGACGAGGGCCTGCCCGGCCTGCGTACCTGGCTGGATGCCGCACTGATCACCCCGTGGGAAGCGGCCGAACGCCTGATTCCGGACGAACGGCCGCTCATCGAATCCACGCTCATCGAATTGGTCGACGTCGCCGGCTGTGATCTGGTACTCACCACCGGCGGTACCGGTCCGGCACTGCGCGACGTGACCCCCGAAGCGACCCTCGCGGTAGCGCACAAGGAAATGCCCGGTTTCGGCGAACAGATGCGGCAGATCTCGCTCAAGTTCGTTGCCACCGCGATCCTGTCGCGCCAGGTCGGCGCGATTCGCTTTGCGCCGGACCGCACCCGCGGCGCGCTCATCGTCAACCTGCCCGGGCAGCCCAAGGCCATACGCGAAACGCTCGAAGGCCTGCGCGACAAGGACGGTGGCCTGATGTTGGCCGGGATCTTCGCTGCCATTCCCTATTGCATCGATCTCATCGGCGGGCCCTATGTCGAGACCGATGAGCGCATCTGCAAGGCATTCCGCCCCAAGAACGCCGTGCGCGCACGCGACACGCTACCCCTGAAAGCGCCCACATGAGTGCCCTTCCCGAATGCGTCGAAGTCGCCACCGGCAGCGCCCCGGGTGCCGCCGTGATCTGGCTGCATGGGCTGGGGGCCGACGGCTACGACTTCGTCCCGGTGGTCAAGGAACTGGAGGTCAACTCGCTGCCTGGCTCGCCGGGCGGGGTGCGCTTCATCTTCCCGCACGCGCCCATGCGTCCGGTCACGATCAACGGCGGCATGGTCATGCGCGCCTGGTATGACATACGCCAGACCGACCTGGGTCGTCAGGAGGACGAGGCCGGCCTGCGCGAGAGCCAGGCGGTCGCCCAAGACTTGATCGAGCGCGAGGTCGGGCGCGGCATTGCCCGCAAGCGCATCGTCCTGGCAGGCTTTTCGCAGGGGGGTGCGATCACCCTGCAGGCCGGTCTGCGCCAGGCCGAGCCGCTGGCCGGCCTGATGGTGCTGTCGAGTTATCTGCCGTTGGCCGCGAAACTGGCCGCCGAGGCCACCGCCGCGGGCCGGTCGCAGCCGGTCTTCATGGCGCACGGACGCGAAGACGCAGTAGTCGTCATTGCGCGCGCCCAGCAATCGCGTGACGCCCTGGTGGCGCAAGGCGTGTCTGTCGAATGGCATGACTACGCGATGGAGCATTCGGTGTGCCTTGACGAATTGCGCGAAATCCGCGCATGGCTCGAGCGCGTGCTGACCTAAGGCCGGCCGGCTCGCCAGGCGGGCCCGGTACACCCCGGAAGGAAAAGCAATGAATGCCATCGTCGAAGGAACCCTGCTGTGGCAGCCCTCGCCAGAACGCATCGAGCGCGCCAGCATGACCCGCTTCATGGCTTGGCTCTGCGAGCACCGCGACCTCAATTTCGCCGACTACCCTGCGCTCTGGCAATGGTCGGTCGACGAAGTTGAAGCATTCTGGGGAGCGCTCTGGGAGTATTACGCGATCCCGCACTCGGCGCCCTACACGCGCGTCCTGGCCGAGCGCAAGATGCCGGGCACGCGCTGGTTCGAAGGTGCGCGCCTCAACTATGCGCAATGCATGTTGCGCCACGCCCGGCCGGGCCGGGCCGCGATCGCGTTCGAGTCGGAACTGGTGCCGTATACCGAGGTGACCTGGGATCGCCTGTCGACTGATGTCGCGGCGCTCGCGGCGACGCTCAGGCGCATGGGGGTAGTCGAAGGCGATCGTGTCGTCGCCTACATGCCCAATATTCCGCAGACCATCGTCGCGCTCCTCGCGGTGGCGTCAATCGGTGCCATCTGGTCCTCAGCCTCGCCTGACATGGGGCACGTATCGGTGATCGATCGCTATCGCCAGATCGAACCCAAGGTGCTGCTGGCGGTCGATGGCTACCGCTACGGCGGGCGCGACTTCGACCGCCGCGGCATCGTTGCCGAAATCGCTGCGGCGCTGCCTTCCGTGACCAACGTGATACTCGTGCCCTACCTGGATCCCGCCGCAAATGCCGGCGCGTTCCGCGGCGGGATCGGGTGGGCCGAAGCGATCGCCAGTCCAGCCAAGCTCGAGTTCGCGCAGGTGCCATTCGACCACCCTCTGTGGGTGGTGTACTCGTCGGGCACCACCGGCATGCCCAAGCCGATCGTGCATGGGCACGGCGGCACCGTCATCGAGGCCATCAAGGGCACCGACCTGCACCTGGACGTAGGCAGCGATGATCGCTTCCTGTGGTTCTCCTCGACCAACTGGATCGTCTGGAACCTGCTGGTCAACACCCTGAATGTCGGTGCCACGGTGCTGCAGTTCGACGGCAATCCGGGTTATCCGGACATGAGCCGGCTATGGAAGTTCGCCGAGCGCGCCGGCGCCACTTTTTTCGGTGCCTCGGCAGCCTACATCGCGCAATGCATGAAGGCCGGGATCGAACCACGCGCCATCACGGACGTGAGCCGCATCCGCACCATCGGCTCGACCGGATCGCCACTCCCGGTGGATGGCTACCGCTGGGTCTACGAAAATATCAACGCAGACATTCTGCTTGCGTCAATTTCGGGAGGCACCGACCCGGGCGCAGCCTTTGTCGGTGCCTGCCCGATCCTGCCGCAGTACGCCGGCGAGATGCAGTGCCGCTGCCTGGGCGCCGCGATTTACGCGTACGACGAAGCCGGTGGCGCCCTCACCGATCAGGTCGGCGAACTGGTCTGTGCCTTGCCGATGCCTTCGTTCCCGCTCTACTTCTGGAACGATCACGACGGCAAGCGCTATTTCGAGAGCTACTACGACACCTATCCAGGCGTCTGGCGGCACGGCGACTGGATCAAGATCACACCGCGCGGCGGCGCGATCATCTACGGGCGCAGCGACTCGACCATCAACCGCCACGGCATTCGCATGGGTTCCGCGGAGATCTATCGCGTCGTCGAAGCCGTGCCCGAGGTGGCCGACAGCCTGGTGGTTGACCTGGAGTTTCTGGGCCGCGAATCTTGGATGCCGCTCTTCGTCGTCCTGCGCGAGGGCGCGCCATTGACCGACGAACTCAAGGAACGCATCAAGGGCCGGGTGCGTGCCGATCTTTCGGCACGCCATGTGCCCAACGATATCTTCGCGATTCCGGAGGTGCCACGCACCCTGAATGGCAAGAAACTCGAGGTGCCGATCAAGCGACTGTTGCTGGGTCAGGCGCTGGAAAAAGTGGTCAATCGCGATTCGATGATCAACCCCGGGAGCCTTGCGTGGTTCATCGCCTTCGCTGCAGAACGGCAACGCAAGGCGTGATGGGCAATCGCACGGGGCCAAGCGCCCTGCGCGCCGCACTCAATGCCTTGCCCTGCGCGCTTCGCGTTCGCCGATCCATGGCCCGAGCATTCCGCAGATGCTGATGACCCCGAAGCCGGCGAACGCCAGCGCATCGGGCGCGTGGCCGAAGGCCAGCCACCCGGCCAGGGCGGCGAACGCGATCTGGGTGTACAGGTAGGGCGTCAGGCGCGCCGGGGTGGCGCGCGAGTAGGCGACGATCAGCAGGTAATGGCCGACCGCGCCCAGCGCGCTCATGGCCAGGATCACCAGCCACACCGCCAGCGTCTGGTCCGGGCGCCAGAAGAGCGGCAGTGCCAACGTCGTGACGACCGCGCCGACCACGCCGGTGATCGAGTGGGTCGTGCCGGCCTGCTCACTCTTCGCAAGGATGCTGGTCAATATCTGAAAGGCAGCGTTCGCGCCCACCAGCACCAGGGGCAGCAGCATCGCCCACGTAAAGGTCGCCGCACCCGGCTGTAACACCAGCAACACGCCGATGAAGCCGCCCACGACGATCCCCCAGCGCGGCACCGACACCTTCTCGCGCAACAGCAGCGTCGAGAGCAGCGTGACCACGATCGGACTGATCATGACGATCGCTGTGAACTCGCCTACCGGCAGGAACATGAGGCAGAGAAAGGCCAGCACGCTGCACAACAGGAGCAATAGTCCGCGCAGGACCTGCAGGAGGGGATGGCGCGTGGCAAAGGGCGAACCGCCCTGCCGCGGCAGCAAGTAGCCGAAGGTGAACACGAGCTGCGCGATGTAGCGTACCCACAGCACCATCATGACAGGCACAGTCGCACTGACAAACTTGCTGCCGGTGTCGAGCGCCGCGAAGCAGGCGCACGCACCCATCACCAGGAGGATCGCGGTGCTGCCCCCGCCACCGCTGCCCCTGGGAGGAAGGCTCACGCCGCGCGCGCGCGCTGAGCCCACCAGCGGAAGATCAGGCTGCGCGGCGGCTCACGCCCGGAACACACCCAGGCCACCGTCCCCGGCTCGTACAGGTAGCGTGACTGCAAGGCGCGCGCCTGGTCACCGCCCACGAAGAGCAGGCGGTCGCCCGGTTTCAGAACCGTGTCGTCCGGAGGCAGGGTATGGGTCTGTCCGCCGCGCTCGAGCATCAGCGCGCTGGCCGGCAGCCGCTCGCCCGGACTGGTCGGATCGAGCAACAGGTGTTCGATCGCAAGCGCGTTTCCGGAGCGCTGGAAAAAGGCCGCGAACATGCCGGGTTCCATCACGTCGCAGACAAACATCCAGGCCTGCGGCGCACCCTCGCCGGACCCGGCACGGACGCGCTCCATGGCCGCCAGTGCCAGCGCGGGACCGGCGGCGCGCATGTGCGAAATGAAACGGCCAAGCATGGGGGTCTTGAGCAGTTGCAGGCACTCATGGACCATGATCTCGGCCTGCACGAAGGTCAGGTCGGCGCGTGCCGCCTCGATCAGCGCGCGATCCTGCGCATGGTTCTGGCGGATGATCACGAACAAGTCCGGCTGCGTGCGCCGCGCCAGGGTCGATACGCCCAGGTTGACCGCGTCGATCGAGGCTCCCGCGACCAGGACGTCCGCGGTATCGATACCAGCCTCGCGCAGGACCGTATCGGCAAGTGTGCCGCGCACCAGGCGTTTTTCGTCCGACTCCACCGCAGCCGGGTCGAAGGCACGCCATTCAATACCCTCGTCGTCCAGCATCGAGGCGATCGCATGGCCGAAGCGGCCGAATCCGATCAGCACCCAGCGCCCGCGTGGCAGCGCCAGGCAGGCAGGGCACTCGGTGCCCGGCGCGCCGGTCAGCCATTCCTCGACCTGCAACACCTCCGGCGCGCGCATGGTCATGCGGAGGTTGGCCGCGAAAGTCTCGAACGGATTGACCACCTGCACGCCGGAGAAGGCGGCCAGGTTGACCTCGGCCTCGCGGGTCTTTGCGCGCGTGACGATCGGCAGGTCGGCACTGAGCACGCGAGCGCCGATCGCGATGGCCTGATTGACGTTGTCATCGCCTGCCAGCGCCACCAGCGCGGCGCACTGCGAAAGCCGGATGCCGCAATCGGTGAGCACGTCGGGAAGGCGCGCATCGGCCGCCAGCGCCAGTGGCGGGTGCGCGTAGTCCTCCAGCACCAGGAGCGCGACCCGCTCCTCGCGCGGCTCGACGATCACCGCGCGCATGCCGTCCCGGTCCAGCGCCCGCGCCAGTGCCGCGCCACTCTGCCCGTAGCCGCAGATGATCACGAAGGGTTCACCGATGCCGCGCACGCGTCGGATGAACAAGGACCTTGCCAGCATCGAACGAAAGGTGCGGTCGTTGATCAGCGCGATGACCGAGCCCAGCGTATAGGCCCATGCCACCACCGACAGGTAGATCGTAAAGGTCACCCAGATGCGTTGTGCGTCGGTGAAAGGGTTGGGCAGTTCACCGAAGCCGATCGTGGTTGCGGTGTAGCTGATCACGTAGAAGGCGTGAAAAAAACTCATCGTCTCGGGCCGACCCTGCGGGTCGGCACCAGGCATGAGCGTGAGCCCACCGACCGATACCGCGTAGACGCAGATGATAGTCACCAGCGGCGCGCGCAAGCGACGCATGGCCAGGAAGAGAACGTCGTCCATGCCAGCGCGCGATTGCCCGACTAACGTCCGTGGCGCAGCGTCTCGCCGATCAGGAGGATCACCGAGATCAGGTTGGCCAGAAGCGCACCGCCGGACAGCGAAACGATGATCGACATGGTGTCGCCGGTCATCGGCACTTTGGCAACATAGAGTTCCCAGCCCCAGACGCAGGATGCAGCGAGCAATTGCAGTGTTGCCACCAGGCTGGTGGCCAGGTGGGTGGCACCAAGCTGCGTGCGGTCGCCGAACTTGAGCACGGTGACGATCAGGTTGACGACCACGGCCGCGAACAGTTCGGACGGGTGGTGCAGTTCGGGCCTGTCGATGTCGCCGATGAAGAACCCGAAATTGAGGGTGCAGGCGAGGATGTTGAAAAATCCGAAGATGACCTTCTCGATGTTCATCGCGCGTCCCTGATTGCTGTTAGCTTCGCCTTGACAAAGAAGTTTACGACGCTTCAGGCAAGCGAGCCCGGATCGAGGTTGGCACCGCACACAAGCACCCCGACTCGCTCGCCTGGGCCCGGACGCCACGCGCCGGCAAGGAGCGCGGCCAGCGCGGTGGCGCCGCCCGGCTCGGCGGCGATGCGGCATTGCTCCCACAGCGCGCGCTGGGCGGCGCGGATCGCTGCGTCGTCAACCAGGACGCATTCGGCGACGTGCCGTGCCGCGATCGCAAAAGCCAGCGTGCCGATACGCCGCGCGCCCAGGGAGTCGGCGGCGATTCCACCGGCAGGCACGTCGGTGGGGGCGCCGGCGGCGCGCGCCTGGAACAGCGTCGCGCAGTCGCGCGGCTCGACGGCGACCACGCGCACGCGCGACTCGAACCAGGCGGCTACGCCACCCAATAGCCCGCCGCCGCCACAGGCGATGACCACACTGTCGATCCCGAACGCCTGCGCCTCGAATTCCAGTGCCAGCGTGCCCTGACCGGCAACGGTCTCGGGCTGATCGTAGGCGTGCACCACCAGTGCACCCGTCTCGACGGCGCGCCTCTCCATGGCCTCAAAGGCGTCCGCGTAGGCTGCACCTCCAACATGGGTGTGCGCTCCATAGGCACGAATGCGCTCGATCTTGGCAGTGCTCGCGCTCGCCGGTACGAACACCTCCGCGCTCACCCCGAGCGCGCGCGCCGCCCACGCGACAGCGGCGCCGTGATTACCTCCGGAGGCGGCAATCACCCCGGCTGCGGGCAAATGGTTGGCCAGCATGCGGTTGAGCGCACCGCGCGGCTTGAAGCTTCCGGTGTGCTGCATGCACTCTAGTTTGAGCACCAGGGTTGCGTCGATCCCGAACGCTCCACGAGGAAGCTCGATCACCGGCGTGCGCCGCAGTCGCGGACCGACCCGCGCCATGGCGACGCGGATTTCACCGGGGTTCACGGCGCAGCCTTGTTGCCGGCGCTCATGCGGTTCCCTCGGCAACTGCCTCCGCCCAGGGCAGGAAGATCTCGGTCGCCCCGCTGTTGCCGCTCTTGTCGCGCGCCACCGCAGAGGGGCAGGCGAACTTCATCGGCAGGGTCTGCAGGGCCGCATCCACGGTCTCGAATTCGGCCGCCAGAGCCGCGCGCACAGCGGCGGGCAGCCGCAGGTCGGCGATCACGGTCGCGCCTTCGCTGGCATCGATGCGCGGCATATGGAAGGCGGTTTGCAGATCCATTTCGTAGTCGTGCGTGAACGACAGCAATTGCGCCACCGCCGGCAGGATGCGCCTGCCGCCGGAGGCCCCGAGCGCGATGCGCGCGCCGCGCGCGTCGGCGGCGATGACCGGCGTGTAATTTGTCAGGCAGCGCTTGCCGCCGGCCAGAGAATTGGTCTTGCCCGGCTCGGTATCGAACCACAGGATGCCGTTGTTCATGAGGATGCCCGAGGACGGCAGCACGTAGCGCGAGCCGAAGATCGAGAGCAGGGTCTGCGTCACCGCCGCCATGTTGCCGTGCCGGTCCACCACCGAGAAATGCGAGGTGCAGCCAGGTGCCAGGTGCTCCGCGCCGATCGCGCGCCGGCCGTCGGCGTCGCCCATGTCGGCCAGGCGCGTGCGGTAGCCGGACTGGATCGCGCGCGCGAAGGCAGCATAGGCCGCCGCGTCCGGCGCGGGGCCGCGCGGCTGCCATGCCTCCAGGGCGCGCAGCACTCCCGCAAGAGTCGGCCCTGCGGTCAGTTCAGGAGTGGCGTAGACCCTGCCGCCCCGGTAGGGAATCATGAGCGCAGACCGCGGCATCGCCGCGTAGCCCGCCAGGTCCGCCTCGGCCAGATATCCGCCGCCGGCGCGCACGTCGGCGGCGATGCTGCGAGCCAGGTCCCCTCGGTAGAAGGACTGTGCGCCGGCGGTGGCCAGTTCCCCAAGCGTCGCGGCCAGGCGCTCTTGCGGCATGCGCACTTCGGTCCTGACGCCCCAGGCAGCGGTAGGCGGCAGGCCGTCCACAAGGTAGGTGTCCGCACTTGCCGGGTAGCGGCGCAGGTCGGGCGCCCCTGACGCAATCATGTCGGTAGCGAACCAGTCGACGATGAGGCCCCGGCGCGCCAGCGCCGCAGCCGGGGCAACCAGTTCGCGCCACGGCATTCTGGCATGGCGCGCGTGCGCCATGGCCATGCCGGCGACCGTTCCGGGCACGGCGATCGACCCCGCACCGTGCACGTTGCGATCGTCCACCACCCGCGGCCATGGGAACAGGTCCGCGGATGCTCCGGCACCACTCAAGGGGTAGTCACGCGCGTCCATTCCGGACGGCGAGCGCATGCCGAAGTCGATCACTTCGACCGTGTCGGTCGCCGCGCGATACAGGACCATGGCCCCGCCGCCGCCGACTCCGCTCATCCACGGCTCGACCGCACCCAGCGCGAACGAGGTGGCGACGACGGCGTCGACGCAATCGCCGCCTGCGGCGAGCACCTGCGCGCCAACCTCGGCGGCATGGCGATGCTGGGCTACGACGATGCCGCGGGACGAGTGCACCGCCGGCTTGGATACCACCTGGTTGCGGCTGAAATTGTCGGCCATGAAATTCCCTTGATTGACTTTCTGCCCTTGGATTATCTCGCGCCGGCAGGCTGCGCTTGCTTGTCGCCGCCGGCTCTTTGCCCTAGCATGCGCTCATGATCGATCTGCGCTCCGACACCGTCACCCGCCCGACACCCGCGATGCGCGCGGCCATGGCTGCCGCGCCGGTCGGCGACATGCAATATGGCGACGACCCCAGCTTGAACGCACTCGAGGAGCGCGTCGCCGCGCTGCTGGGCAAGGAGGCGTCGCTGTGGCTTCCCTCCGGCACCATGGCCAACCAAGTGGCTTTGCGCGTGCTGACGCGCCCCGGCGACGATGTGCTCATCGCCAGCGAAGCCCACTCGGCCTGGCACGAGACCGGCGGCTCGGCGGCCAACGCCGGCGTGCAGTGCACCGAAATTCCTGGCGAGGGACTTTTCACCGCCGCAGACGTCAAGCGCATGGCCAAGCCGCAGGACTCACCGGTGCTGCCGCTGCCGCCCACCACCATGGTGCAGATCGAGAACACCCACAACCGCCACGGCGGTCGCGTCTTCCCGCCCGCCGAAGTCGAAGCCATCTGTGCGACCGCACGCGAGTTGCGCCTTTCCACTTACCTGGATGGCGCGCGGCTGTGGAATGCCTGCGCGGTGACCGGCCAGTCGCACGCCGCAGCCTGCGCGCCCTTCGATCTGGTCATGGTGGCGTTCTCCAAGGGGCTAGGTGCACCGGCAGGTTCTGTGCTGGCTGGCTCGCGCGATCTCATCAACCGGGCGATCCGGCAGCGGCGCATGCTGGGCGGCGCAATGCGCCAGGTGGGCATGTTCGCAGCCGCCTGCGACTACGCCTTGACCCACCATCTGGCGCGCCTGCCAGAGGACCACGCCAACGCGCGCCGCATCGCCGAACGCCTCTCCGGTTGTCCGGGCGTCAAGATCGCGCTCGAGCGCGTGGAGACCAACATTGTCGTCTTCGAACTCGACCGTGCCAGGGTCGATGCGCCAGGCCTGGTGCAAGGCGCCAAGGCGCGCGGCGTCCTCATCAATGCGCTGGGACCCACCAAGATGCGCCTGGTGACTCACCTGGACGCATCAGCCAGCGATTGCGACCGAGCTGCGGCGGCGTTAGTCGAGATCCTCGACGGCAAGACGTAATCAGTCCGGCAGCGCCGCCTTGAGCACGCGCGCATAGTTTCTAAAGGCCACGCGCTCGATGTCGGAGGCGGCGACCTTGAATTCCTGCAGATGATCGACGACATCGCGCAGGTGGCCATAGTGGTTGACCGCCCAGTTCGGCCCCACGCCCTCGATATCGGTGCCGAAAGCCACGTGCTCGGCGCCGATCATGCCGATCAGTTTGACGATCTCGCGCGCATAGGCGCGTGAGTCGGCAGGTCCGACCGGCCATAAGCGCCCGGGACGCGACAGTCCCAAGGCCCACAGCCCGACCACGCCGCCACGCGCCGCGATCTTGCGGGCATGGGTTACGGATAAGCGCCGTCGCAGGAAGCCATAGGGGTCGCGCCAGTCGCCGCCCTCCCCCTCCACCCACCCATGCGACCACACCGGTGGGCGCTTTGCCACTTCCAGCGCGTGGTCAACCGCCGGCCCTGTGCAGTGCGCCAGGTCCACCAGCACGCCACGTGTATTGCATACCTCAACGAGCCGCCGTCCCATTTCGCTCAAGCCATTGTGCACCGGTGCGACCGTCTGGAAATCACCGACCGGCGTTCGGATGTAATACACAAGCTGCAAGTGCCGCAAGCCCTTGTCGAAGGCTGCGTCGAGGTTGTTGATGCGCCCTTCGAGAAAATCGGCACCCTCGGCAGCAAGTACGACACCCGCTGCTCCCGCCAGGCACGCATCGACATCGGCAATCGTGAGCACAGTCTTGAGCTTGTGCGTAGCAATGTAATTGCGCATGAGATCCAGCCTGGCATGAAAGTAGCGCTCCAGCTCGCCAGGCTGGGGTTCCCGAAATTGCTCGATGCCGAAAGGCGTGCCGCGAATCCAGCGTGCGTCCGCTACCAGCGTCCAGGCGAGCAGCGCAACGCGTTGGGCACGCATGTCCTCGGCCAACCCTGACTCTGCCAATCGTCGCGTAATCAGGCCGAAGTGGCTGTGCATGTCGGCCAGCGGCAAGCGCGACTGCTGCGCGCACGCCATGAACGGCCCCCCAAGCAGGGCAGCGCATCCTGCGCGCAATAAAAGGCGTCGGCGCATTTCGTTGGAATGACGCACCCGCGATTCTTTGCCTGCCGCGATCGTCATGTGTGCGCTTCCCACCGCGGGAATCAGTCGCCTGTACGGTCCGGATTTTCCAGCGCTGCGAAACGCGGCTGCCGCCGACCATTCACAACGACATTTTCGACAAACATGGCATAGGGTCGCACCCATAGGCCGGAGTCGACATACAGCGGGCGATACAGTACCAGTGCCTCGCCAGTCTCGCTGTGCCGTGTCACGCCGAGAACCTCGTACTCGCCCCCTTTGTAGTGACGATAGCGACCAAATGCGATGGTTGGCAAGGTAGCGGGTGCCGGTTTAGCCTCATCGATAATTACTTGCGGCTGCGATGCGCTGCCCGGTTGCACCACATCGCGCAGGAACACCGGCAAATCCATGACCGGTGGCCGTGCCGGCACCTGGTAGATCATGTCGGCGACCACGCCACGATGGTAGGTCTTGTGATTGACCACATGCAGTAGCATGTCGGTGCGCCGCATTGCCCCCTCCCCCCCGCCGACAAACTCGAAGCGCAGGATCTCCTCGGCAATGCTTTCAACCATGCCGTCGGCGTAGCGAACGTACCAGTCGTCAAGGCGCGACTGCGCCTCGCGCAGTGCTTC
This sequence comes from Burkholderiales bacterium, assembly GCA_046160545.1. GTDB lineage: Bacteria > Pseudomonadota > Gammaproteobacteria > Burkholderiales > JAEUOS01 > JAEUOS01. The sequence goes on along the minus strand of JBJXGS010000184.1, from coordinate 75,405 downwards.
CAGCGGCGGGTGGCTGCTGGTGTTGCGCGCCTCGAATCCATGCGGCCGCCCTTCCAGGTGCGCCTGCCAGATCTGGTCGACCACCAGACAGTGGTTGAGGGTGTGCAGCATGTTGCCGAATCCGGTGGCGCGCGCACGCTCGGCCTCGCCGGCCGGTAGCGCCGCCAGCGCATCGAACATGCGACCGTTGGCCCATGCGCTATAGCGCATCAGCATGCGCAACTCACGCAATTCGTTCTTCATGTCAGGTCCAAGCCCAGGAATGCGCGCATGTTCTGCAATTCCTCATCCAACGCGCGCCGGAACGCCGGCCCGCGCGGCGCCTTTCCGGATACGTAGCCGAAATTCGCGTGCAACTCTTCGTCGACGACACTGAGGTTACCCCAGCCGACGATCTCGTCACACCACAGGAGCGGCAGCGCGTAGTAGCCGAGCCGGCGCTTCGCCGCCGGCGTGTAGGCTTCGAAGCGATAGGTCCAGCCCCAGAAAATCCCGAATCGGCGCCGGTCCCACACGACAGGATCGAACGGCGCCAGTAGTCGGACTCGCTCTTCGGGCTCACACTGCGGCACCACTTCGCCGGCAGGCCAGTACCAGTCGACACCCTCGCTGGCAGCGCTGCAAAGGCGCGTGCGGGCGCGCTCCACACCCTGCTTCAGGCGACCTCGCCACTGCGGCGTCCCGCCGGCCAGGTAGCGCACCAGTTGTACAAGCGAGGCGCCTGGAAGCGGCGCGTACTTGGCGACGATTACGTCGATGAGTCGATCCAGTGCGATCGTCGCATCGACGGCAGGCTCATGGGCTTCGCGCATCTCGTAGAGGCGGATGCCGGCTTCGCGCCGCGCCACGCGCAACATGCCGCGGTAGTGCATGTCGTCCAGGAGGCGCGTGGTCGCCGAGGAGGCGCCGCCGAATCCGCCAATCACCCGTCCGGGCGCGAAGTGCGCATCGACCCGGCGCGGATGCACCACGCCGTGTTCGCGCACATAGGCATGCACGGCCTCGGCCTGGCGGCGTCGCGCCGGACTCCACGCCAGGCGCGCGCGGCGCGGATGCATGAGTGCGTGGACGGGCCGCGGCAAAAAGCCGTAGTTGACAAAAAAATCCTCCTCGATGCCCAGCGCCGGATAGCGCCTCTCCAGGTCGCCTGCCCGGTAGCCCTTGACCCGGTGCCGCAGGGTCAGATCCTGCGCACGCGCCGGCGCGCGGATGGGATCGGCCTGCACGAAGCCCAGCCTGTCGATCGCGCGCTTCAAGGTCGTCGGCGCGAAAAGGCTGCGCGCGATGGCGAAACGACGCAGTTGCAGGAGCGTCACCGCGCCGCGCTCGCAGGGAAGTGGCAAGCTAGATCGCGCCTGCCTTGCGCAGCTGCGCGATCTTTTCCTGGGTAAGGCCCAGGGATCCAAGTACTTCCTCGGTGTGCTGCCCCAGGGTTGGCGGCGGCGTGTCCTGCCTGACCGGCGTCGCAGAGAACTTCATCGGGCTTGCGATCATTGGCGTCGTACCGAACGGATGCTTGAGATCGAAGCGCGCACCACGCGCGACGGCCTGTTCTTCCGCAAACGCTTCCGCGATGCTGTTGATCGGGCCGTTCGGCACACCGGCCTCCTCGAGGATCGCAACCCATTCCTTGGTCGTGCGCGCGGCGAAGACGGCGTTGAGCAGGGGTTCCAGCACGGCGCGGTTCTCGACCCGCCCGGCGTTCTTGGCAAAGCGCGCATCACTGACCAGATGCTCGCAGCCAGCCGCCTTGCAGAACCGGCCGAAGAGGTTGTCGTTGCCGCATGCCAGGATGACGCTGCCGTCCTTGGTCGGGAACACCTGGTAAGGGACGATGGTCGGGTGTGTGTTGCCGATGCGTCCCGGGGCGACGCCCGTGGTCAGGTAGGTCATGCCCTGGATGGACAGGAATGCGAGGCCGGTATCGAGCAGGGCCAGATCGAGGTGCTGGCCGACGCCGGTCTTCTCGCGATGCGCCAGCGCTGCGCAGATCGCAACCGAGGCGTACATGCCGGTCAGGATGTCGATGATCGGAATGCCCACGCGCATCGGGCCGGATCCGGCAACATCGTCGCGCTCGCCGGTGACGCTCATGAGCCCGGTCAGACCCTGCACCATGAAGTCGTACCCGGGGCGCTCGCGCCACGGACCGGTCTGGCCGAACCCGGTCACCGAGCAATAGATGATCCCGGGATTGACAGCCTTCAGGTCCTCGTACCCCAGGCCGTAGCGCGCCAGGTCGCCAAACTTGTAGTTCTCGATCACGACGTCACAGGTCTTGGCCAGTTCGCGGACCAGAGCCTGTCCGTCAGCGTGCGAAAGATTGGCGGTGACCGACTTCTTGCCGCGATTGGCGGCCAGGTAATACGAGGCCTCACTGGTCGGCTGACCATCGGCACCGGTCAGCCATGGCGGGCCGAAGGCGCGCGAGTCGTCGCCCTTGCCAGGGCGCTCGACCTTGATGACTTCCGCACCCAGGTCGGCCATGTTCTGTCCGGCCCAGGGCCCGGCGAGCACGCGGGAGAGGTCAAGGACGCGGATGTGCGAGAGCGGGCCGGGCATGGGTATCTACCTGTCTGGGAATTCGGGCGTGGTCTTGGCGAGGAAGGCGCGCACCCCCGCCTTGTAGTCGGCGCTGTCGAAAAACTGGAAATGCTCGCGACGCTCTGATTCGGAAAGCGGTACCGCATTCGCGGTGAGGCGGGCAATCCAGCGCTTGTTGGCGGCCGCGGCGGCGGGACTGCCCGATGCCATGCGACCGGCCGTCGCGTAGGCCTCGGCCTCGACCTGATCGTCGGGCACCACGCGCGTCAAAAGCCCCTTGTCGTAGGCCTCACGCGCGCCGAAGACGCGCCCCTCGAGCAGGATCTCCAGCGCCACGGCGCGACCGGCCAGCGCCAGGAGCGCGGTCAACTCGCCATGCGCCAGCGGGAAGCCCAGGCGATTGATCGGCACACCGAAGCGGCTGGACTCGGCCGCCACGCGCAGGTCGCACGAGCAGGCGATTTCCAGTCCGCCGCCCACGCAGGCGCCTTCGATCAACGCCACCGTGGGGATCGGGCAGTTGGCAATCGCGTCGAGTGCACCCTTGACGGTGTGCTCGTGATAATGCGTGCCCTGGGCAACGTCGGATCGGACCGTGGAGAACTCCGAGATATCGGCCCCTGCGGCGAAGTTGCCACCGGCACCGCGCACGACGATCGCGCGCGGACGCGTATCACCGGCCAGGCGCAAAAAAGCCTCGCGCAGCGCGTCCCAGGACGCGACCGAGAGCGCGTTGAGCTTGCCCGGTGTGGCAAGCAGGACCGTGGCGACGCGCCCTGCGATGGTGACTTCGATGGGCCCGCTCAAAGGTCGATCTTGGCGCCGGAGGCCTTGACAACCTTGGCCCATTTCTCGATCTCGGTGCGGATGAATTTCGTGAAGTCCGCCGGAGAATTGCCACCGGATTCGGCCCCCTGGTTGAACCAGATTTCCTTGATCGACGGTTCCTGCAGGACCTTGGTGACTTCCTGCTGTGTGCGGGTAATCACCTCAGGCGGGGTGCCCTTGACGGCCCACAACGCGTACCAGGTGGTCGCCTCGTAACCCTTGATGCCGGCCTCCTGCATGGTCGGAATGTTGGGAAACGCCGGCGTACGCTTGCTGGCGGTCACCGCCAGGGGCTTCAACTTGCCGCCCCGTATCTGCGCCGCCGAAGTGCCCATGCCGTCGAATGCGAAATCGACTGCGCCGGCCACCAGATCACCCATCAGCGGGCCCGCGCCTCGATAAGGGATATGCACCATGAAGGTTCCGGTGATCTGCTTGAACAGCTCGACAGTCAGGTGATGCGAGGTGCCATTGCCGGCCGAACCGAAATTGAGGCGCCCGGGGTTCTTTTTTGCGTAAGCGATCAGATCCGCGATGCTGTTGATGTCGGTGAACCTGGGATGGATCACTGCAACGTTCGGGACATAGGCCAGCACTGTAATGGGAATGAAGTCCCGTTCCAGGTTGTAGGGCAGGCGTGTGTAGAGCGTTTCGGCGATGGTGTGGTGAACCGCACCGCAAAACAGGGTGTAGCCGTCGGGGCTGGCCTTCGCGGCAGCCGCCGCGCCAACGGTCCCGCCGGCGCCGCCCATGTTTTCGACCGTGAACTGCTGCCCCATCGTCACCGAAAGGCGTGCCGCGATCGGACGCAGGAACGCGTCAGTGCCCCCGCCGGCCGGAAACGGATTGATGACCCGTACCGGCTTGGCGGGCCAGGCCTGCGCGCGCGCCTGACCAGCGGCCGCGATCGCCGCCGACGCAGTTGCACTGGCAACGAATTTTCTTCTGCTGAACATAAATTTAGTCTCCCAAGTTGTCGCCGCGACGCATATTCGCGGCGGTACTTTTTTCGATGCCGGCCCAGGCAGCAGCTAGAACAAAGTTTAACCCGTGCTCCCGATGGTCTCGGAACGCATGCGCGCGCCGATCTGCGCCAGACGCTGCATGCGCGGGCCGGCAGCAACCTCGCCAGCCGTCGACAGACAGGTGACATTGGCTTCGATCTCGTCAAGGTCATACAAATAGTTGACCATGAGGCCATGCGATTGCGAAAGCCCCCTGGGCGAGCGGTCCGCCAACCATTGCAATCGCTCGGCACGCGCACCGTTGCCCAAATGAAAGCGCGCCACGGCGTCCAGCGGCTGCGCCAGTGCCGCATCCCGACCCGTGCCGCGTTTGGCTTCCAGGAGATATTGCGCGGCCAGACTCATGAGCGGGGCGCGCATTTCGGCACAGAGCTTCGCGTCGTCGGTCCAGTCCGGACGCCCGAGTGCGTCACGCAGCGCAGCAGGCACCCCATCGATGGTGGACAACCAGCGCGAAAAGCCTGGCATCGGCGAAAGCGTCGAAAACTGCAGCAGACGTGGAAAATCGCGCTGCAGGTCCTCGACCACGCGCTTGATCAGGAAGTTGCCGAAGGAGATGCCGCGCAAGCCTTCCTGCGTGCTGGAGATCGAATAGAACATCGCCGCGCGGGCGCGCCTGGGGTCGAATAGCGGCGCGCCTTCATCCAGGATCGCCTGCACGTTGCCGGCGATGGTCTCGGTAAGTGCAACTTCGACAAAAACCAGCGGCTCATCCTTCAGGCGCGGATGGAAGAACGCGTAGACGCGACGGTCGTGGTCCAGCCGGTTTTTCATGTCGGCCCAGGAGCGGATCTCGTGCACCGCCTCGTACTGCATGAGCTTCTCGAGAACGTGCGCCGGCGACTCCCAGGAAAGGCGCTTCAGTTCGAGAAAGCCGACATCGAACCAGTCGCCCAGCTGCAGCGCGAGTTCGTCTTCCAGGACCGCGAGTTCCGGCGCCTCTTCCAGGCGACCCAGGAGGTCCGCGCGCAAATCGACCAGGAAGCGCACCCCATCCGGCGCTGCGCCAAACTGGCGGATCACCCGGGCGCGCGGCGAGGCCAGGGCCGCACGCAGGGTCAACTCCGCCTGCCACTGCTCCGCGGAATCCAACACGCGCGCATGGCGCGCCGCGGCGGCGGCAATTTCCTCAGGATTCGGACCTAGGCGAGTGGCGAAGACCTTCAAGGCCTCCAGGCGGGTGGCAGCGTTCATCGCCAGGTACAGATCGATGAGCTCGCGCGCTCGCGCCCTGGCCGCTACCGGACCGCCCTGTTCGCGCGCGCAAGCGTCGAGTTCGCGCTGCCATGCACGCAAAACGCCGCCAGCCAGCGATTCGTCGTTCTCGGACCCTACCCGCTCCTTGAACCAGGACGAAATGCGCGCCAGCGGGCTGCGCGCGCCAACAGCGTCCGGGGCCGAGGCAGTCGATGACATGTGGATTCAGGAAGAATGGCCGAGGATGACGTCATTTTGGCCCAACTTAATGACAAAATCAGGCAAATTACAGTTAATTGTTGTCAATATCCCACAGGGCTTACCCGAACGCCGCGTGCAACGCAGCCTCGAAGCGCACAAGGTCGGCTTCCGGCAGGTGGTTGATCCCCGCGGCGGCCTCACGGCCGCCACCGGTGGCGAAGCGACGGCACAACGCGGCAGCGCCGAACGGCCGTGCCAGAGGAGCACGCACGCTGACCAGATAACCGCCCGGGGTCGCAGTCAGGACCGCATGTGCGCACCCCTGCTGCGCTCGGGCAAGTTCGTTGGCCAATACCCCGGAGGCGCGTCGCGCCCAGGCATCGGCCGGCAGCATCAGGAGCCGAGCGCCGGCGCCGACCGCGCGAGGCGTGACGGCGCGGGCAAGCGCCAGATCCTCGGCCATCCCCGCGCGCAACTGCGCGACGATCGCGGCATCACGGGCGTAGTCGAGGGCGTCGGTGCATGCGCCGAAGCCGGCAAACACATCCGCAGGCCGGTGATGCAAGTCTGCTTCACTCTCGCCGTAGGCGTTGTAGTTGAGAAGCTCGCCGAATTCGCGCAGTACCTCGAGCTCGGCCTCCTCGAGACCTGCCATCGTTCCGCGCTGCGCCGCAACTTCGCGGAGATTGTCGCCGTACGCGGCCGCCACCGCCCACGAGCTGAAGCGCCCTCCAAGCGCAGTATCGACGATCAGAGCTGAACAACGCGCGGGGTCGGTCTCGATGCGCGCGTCAAGCCCGGCATGCGGCGGAATCTCGCCTGCGAAGTGATGGTCGTACCAGTCGACGCGCGCACCGGCATCGAGGAGGCGCAACAGCGCGTCGCGGTTGGCATCCAGCGAGATGTCGGCCACCGCCACATGCAGATCGGCGGCGGGGTCCACGCGTGCGAGAAGCCCGATATCGCGCTTGACTCCAGTGACGACAGCATCGGGCATGAAGCCGGAAAGTCGCAGCTGCTGCGCCGCACACAAGCCATCGGCATCGCCGTTGAACACCAGTACGCGGCGGGTCATCTCATCGTCCGTCTCTGGAGCATGGGGGGGGGTCGGCTATAATTTCGCACTTGCCAGTGTTTCACATCTCGCGCAGTTTTCCGAGCAGCGCGATCCGCGCGCCCATGGCGATCAGACATTTTCTCCAGTTCAAGGATTTCTCGCGCATCGAGTTCGAGCATCTGTTCGCACGCGCGTCCTGGATCAAGGCAAGGTTCAAGGCCTTCGAGACCTACCATCCCCTGTTCGATCGCCACCTGGCGATGATCTTCGAGAAGAATTCGACGCGCACGCGTCTGTCTTTCGAGGCCGGCATGCAGCAGCTTGGCGGATCGTCGATCTTCCTCTCCACGCGCGACACCCAGCTGGGGCGCGGCGAGCCGGTAGAAGACGCCGCCCAGGTGATCAGCCGCATGGTCGATGCGGTCATGATCCGCACTTTCGAGCAGGAAATCATCGAGCGCTTCGCAGCCAACTCGCGCGTGCCGGTGATCAACGGGCTGACCAACGAGTATCACCCCTGCCAGGTGCTGGCTGACATCTTCACCTTCATCGAGCACCGCGGCTCGATCGCCGGCAAGACCGTGGCGTGGATCGGCGACTCCAACAACATGTGCAACACCTGGCTGCAGGCTGCCGAGGTGCTGGACTTCAATGTGCACGTTTCGACCCCGCCGGGTTACGAAGTCGAGCCGGAACGCGCCGGGTTATTCGGCCAGGACCACTTCGAGGAATTCGCCGACCCGATGGATGCCGCGCGCGGCGCCGACCTGGTCACCACCGACGTCTGGACCTCGATGGGCTTCGAGGCCGAGAACGAGGAGCGGAAAAAGGCCTTCGCCGACTGGTGCGTCGACGCCGACATGATGCGCATCGCCAAACCGGACGCGCTCTTCATGCATTGCCTGCCGGCGCATCGCGGCGAGGAAGTCGAGGCCGAAGTCATCGACGGGCCGCACTCGGTGGTATGGGACGAGGCGGAGAACCGTCTGCACGTGCAGAAAGCACTGCTCGAATTTCTGTTACTGGGAAAAGTGGAAGCGAAATGAACGACAAGATCAAGAAGGTTGTCCTGGCCTATTCCGGCGGACTGGACACCTCCGTCATCCTCAAGTGGCTGCAGGACACCTACGGCTGCGAAGTGGTGACCTTTACGGCCGACATCGGCCAGGGCGAGGAAGTCGCGCCGGCGCGCGCCAAGGCGCTGAAGATGGGCATCAGAAAAGAAAACATCTTCGTCGACGACTTGAAGGAAGAATTCGTCCGCGACTTCGTCTTCCCGATGTTCCGCGCCAACACGCTTTACGAAGGCGAGTATCTGCTCGGCACCTCGATTGCGCGCCCGCTGATCGCCAAGCGCATGATCGACATTGCCAAAAAAGTCAGGGCCGACGCCATTTCGCACGGCGCCACCGGCAAGGGCAATGACCAGGTGCGCTTCGAACTGGGCGCCTACGCGCTCATGCCCAATGTCAAGGTGATCGCCCCCTGGCGCGAATGGGATCTGCTCTCGCGGGAAAAACTCCTGGCCTACGCAGACCGACATGGCATTCCGGTCGACTTCAAGAAGCGCAAGGGCGGTGGCGCGCCCTACTCGATGGATGCCAACCTTTTGCACATCAGCTATGAGGGCGGCATCCTCGAGGACCCGAACTACGCGCCCGAGGAATCGATGTGGCGCCTGACGGTCTCGCCCGAGAAGGCGCCCAACCGGCCGCAAATCATCGAACTGACGTTTGAGCGCGGCGACGTCGTCGCCATCGACGGCAAGAAGATGAGCCCGGCCACCCTGCTTGCGACTCTCAACGGAATCGGCGGCCGGCACGGCATCGGCAGGCTGGACATGGTCGAAAACCGCTATGTCGGCATGAAGTCGCGCGGCTGCTACGAAACTCCGGGCGGCAGCATCCTGTGGAAGGCGCATCGTGCAATGGAGTCGATCACCCTCGATCGCGAGGTGTTGGCGCTCAAGGACGACCTGATGCCGCGCTACGCGCGCCTGATCTACAACGGCTACTGGTTCTCGCCGGAGCGAAAGCTCATGCAGGTGCTGATCGACGAGTCACAAAAGACCGTCAACGGCAAAGTACGGCTCAAGCTTTACAAGGGTACGATGATGGTGGTGGGTCGCGAGTCTGCGACCGACTCCCTCTTCGACATGAAGATCTCCACTTTCGACGACGATGGCGGCGCCTACAACCAGGCGGATGCGGCCGGCTTCATCAAGCTCAATGCGCTGCGCATGCGCATCGCGGGCAATCTCGCGAAAGGCAGGCGCCGATAACGTCGAGCGCCTGAAGCGACCATCATGCAAAAGCACTCCGTCCTGCTGGTACTGGTTGCCGCAGCGTTCACGTTTTCCCCGACAGCGTCCGCACAGAAGCTCCACCGCTGCGGCAACCAGTACCAGGACACGCCCTGCGGCGCACCGGGCGGCAAAGCCGTCAATGCCACCGGCGCGGGGCAGTCAGCGCCGACCGGCAAGACCGGCGACATCGAGTGCCGGCAGCGCGGTGATGCGGCGCAAAAGCTCATGGTCGCGCGTGAGGCCGGCGTGACTCAGGATCGCGCGATGAACGAGATTGCCGCCCGCAAGCTGTCGCCTGAGCGGACCACCGCAGAACAGCAGTTGGTCGCTTCGGTCTATGGCCGGCGCGGCGCGATCCCGCAAATGCGCGCGGCGATCGAGGAGGAATGCGTCGCCGAGAAGGCAAGGGCGCCGCAGACAAGCGCAGCGCCGCCGGCCGCTGCCGCGTCGCCACCGGCCGCAGAAAAGCCGTCGCCCGTATTGGCTGAAGATCGTGCAGCGACTGCCGCCAAGGCTGCTCAGCGCAAGGCCGCCTGCGACTCCATCGAACGCGAGATGGTCTCGGTGCGCGACCAGCTGCGTGCTGGCGGCAGCGCCGCGCAGATGAATTCGTTCAACGAGCAACGTCGCCGGCTGGAGACGCAGGCCGGCACTGCAGGATGCTGACCATGCGATTCGCGATCTCCCTCTTTGCCGCCGTACTGACCCTGACCGCGTCGGGTGCCTCGGCGCAGACCATGTACAAGTGCGGCAATACCTACCAGGCCTCGCCCTGCCCCGGCGGGGTGCCGGTCGATGCCAAGAACATCCCCAAGCCTCCAGCCAATGCGCCCAAGCCGGGCGCCCCCGCATCGGGCGCGAACAATCCTCCAATCGACAAAGCCGCCGCTGAGCGCGCCGCCGCGATCAAGAAGGCGCATTGCGATCCACTCAAGGCGAACCGCGAAGTCGTCGCAGGGATTGTTTCGCGCGGCGGCAACGCCGAACAGATGGCGCGCTACACCGAACAGCGCAAGAGCCTGGACGCGCAGCTGAAAAAAGCGCGCTGCGACGAGGACGACACGCCCAAGAAATAGCCCGGCGCCGCCGCTATCAGGCCGGCGTGCTGCGATGGCGCTCGCGCGCGAGCGCAGCGCCCGCAGTGAGCGCGGCGAGCTTGGCCAGCGCAATCTCACGATCCATCGGTGCCATGCCGCAGTTGGTACAGGGAATCAGGTGGGCGGCTGGCACGTATCGCAATGCCCGACCGATGGTTTCCGCGACCTCTTCCGGAGTCTCGACACGGTCGGTCGCGACGTCGATCACGCCGACCAGCACGTCCTTGCCTGCCAGCAGGCGCATGAGCTCCGGGGGAACCCTGGAGTTGGCGCATTCGAGGGAGACCTGATCGATGCGGCTGGCGGCGATGGCCGGAAAGATCGCCTCGTATTGGCGCCACTCCCCGCCCAGGGTCGCCTTCCAGTCCAGATTGGCCTTGATGCCGTAGCCGTAGCAGATGTGCACGACGGTGGTGACGCCAAGACCATCGATGGATCGATCAAGCGCGCGTATTCCCCAGGACTTGACATCATTCATGTAGACGTTGAAGGCCGGTTCGTCGAACTGGATCACATCGACCCCGTCGTTCTGCAAGGCGCGCGCTTCAGCGTTCAGAATTTCCGCGAACGCCATGGCGAGCTTTTCCTTGCTCCCATAGAAACGGTCGGCCACGGTGTCGACGATGGTCATCGGGCCAGGCAGCGTGATCTTGAGCTTGCGTTTCGTATGCGCCCGGGCGAAGCGCGCCTCCTCGGCATGCACCCTGCCCTTCAATGCCAACGGGCCGACCACCTGCGGCACCATCGCATCGTAGCGATTGTCGCGAATCCCCATCTTGACCTTGTGTTCGAAGTCGATGCCTTCGACGTACTCCAGGAAACCGTGCACGAAATGCTGGCGCGACTGCTCGCCATCGGTCACCACCGCAAGCCCCACATCCTCCTGCGCCTTGAGCCACAACAGTGTGGCGTCGCGCTTGGCCGCGGAGAGGTCCGCGCCGCTTGCGCGCCACTGCGGCCACAGCTTGCCGGTCTCGGCCAGCCAGGCCGGCTTGGGCAGGCTGCCGACAATGGTAGGTTCGAACATGGGATCTCCCTTGGAGGCGCAATGCACGATTCGTGAAACGGCTGTGGGCGTGGCCGGGGCAGGTCGGCTCGCCTCAGATCTCGTCGATCGGGGTCGCGCGCGATGCCAGGGCGCCATCGCTGCGAACGCCAAGCGGATAGCGTTCGCGGGTGTTGATGTAAAAGCTGGCGCCGAAGCGCGCCACCGGGAAGTAGTCCTGCAGCCGCACGCGAAATGTCTCGACATCGATGAGTCCATCGCGGGCATGCAGCCACAAGACACGACCGATGAAGATGTAGCGGCTGTCGGTCTCGAGCTTCTCCCACAGGCGGCACTCGAATGCCACCGGCGCCTCGACGATGCGCGGCGGCGCGACTGAATTGCTAGGCGCGGTGGAGAATCCGACCCGCTCGACCTCGCTCACCTGCGGGGGCAGGCGTTCGCCGCAGGCGTGCATCTGCTCGGCGATGGCCTCGTCGGCGAGATGCACGACGAACTCGCCGTGGGCCAGAATATTGGCGGCAGTATCCTTGATCTGACCGTCAGCGTGCTTGTTGACGCTGATCATCACAATCGGTGGCTCTTCGCCCATCATGTTGAACATCGAGAAAGGCGCAGCGTTGACCACGCCGCCGGCCGAGAGCGTCGTGACCAGCGCAATTGGCCGCGGCACGATCAGGCTGGCCATGAGCTTGTAGCGCTGGTATTCGGTGAGCAGGGAAAAATCGAAATCCATGGTGTCGGCAGGTTGCGGGTTGCATCGCTTGGCAAAAACGCTTCTGGGCGAACTCTAGCTTAACCGCGCGCAGGACGCGCCGTGCCGTCGCACCGGCAACGCCTTAGACGAAGACCGGCTCCACCTCGAGGTCGATCGCGTAGCGCCGCTCAACGTCAGCACGGATCGCGCGTGCCAATTGCGCGACCTGGTCAGAAGTGGCGGTGCCGCGATTGACGAGCACCAGCGCGTGCTGATCATGCACTGCGGCTGCGCCCACGCTACGCCCCTTCCAGCCGGCCTGATCGATGAGCCATGCCGCCGCCAGCTTGAAGCTGCCGTCGGCCTGAACGTGTCCTGTCACGCTCGGGTACGATGCCCGCAATTCGATCATGCGCGCCGCGCTGACGATCGGATTCTTGAAAAAGCTACCGACATTGCCGAGCACGGCAGGGTCCGGCAGTTTGGCGCGCCGGGCCGCGATGACTATCGCGGCGATGTCCTGTGCCGAAGGCTGCGCGATGCCGCGCGCTTGGAGCGCGTCTCGAACGTCGGCATAGGTCGTCACCGGCGCATGAACGAGGGGTAGGCGCAGGGTCACCTCCAGGATCACAAAGCGTCCCGGCTGGCGCTTGAAGATACTGTCGCGGTAGCCGAAACCGCAGGCGGCACGATCCATGCGTCGCACCCGACCCGCGTGCGTGTCGAAGGCAAGCAGCGAATCGAAGCGCGCATCAAGCTCGACGCCATAGGCACCAATATTCTGCACCGGCGCCGCGCCGACCGTGCCGGGAATCAGCGCGAGGTTTTCCAATCCCGGCCAGCCGCGCGCTAGCGCATGCACGACCAGACCGTGCCAGTCCTCGCCGGCAGCGACCCGCACCAGGCGCGAGCGGGAATCCTGGCCCACGAGGGTAATGCCGCGACTCTCCATGCGCAGCACCAGGCCGGCGAAATCGCCCGTGAAGACGACATTGCTGCCGCCCCCCAGGGTCAGGCGCTGCAAGCCCTCGCGACGCGCCAGGGCGACCGCCCAGGCCACGTCTGCGGCGCTGCGGCAGCGCACCAGGCGCCGGGCGCGCACCGCAAGGGCCAAGGTGTTGTATTCCCTGAGGGAAACGTCGTGTTCGAGCGTGGGCATGTGGCATGGGCGCAAGCCGGCGCCGCAGGGGCAATTTATACGAAGCCGGCAGCGTGCCCGCCAACCGCATCGCCACTACAATGGCCGCCCGGCCAGCCTGGACAGCCCCATGCCCTCTTTCGACATCGTTCTCGAAGCCAACATGGTCGAAGTCAGGAACGCGATCGACCAGGCCAACAAGGAAGTCTCCAATCGCTTCGACTTCAAGGGTTCGGACGCCCGCATCGAGCAGAAGGAGCGTGAATTGACCGCTTACGCCGACGACGAGTTCAAGTTGGGCCAGGTGCGCGACGTGCTTTTCGCCAAGATGGCCAAGCGCTCGGTTGACGTGCGCTTTCTCGATGTGGGTACTCCGGAAAAGATCGGCGGGGACAAGGCGAAACAGTCGATCAAGGTACGCAACGGAATCGATTCCGATCTGGCGCGGCGTGTCGTACGCTTGATCAAGGACGCCAAGATCAAAGTCACGCCAAGTATTCAAGGCGAATCCGTGCGCGTTGCCGGGCCTAAGCGCGATGACCTGCAAGCGGCCATCGCGCTGGTGCGTCGAGACGTGACCGAATTTCCTCTGGCCTTTCAGAATTTCCGCGACTAGCGCCATGCGCAAGCTGCGCATGGCACTTGCGTTGTGGCTGGTCCTCCTGCCCGCCTGGGCCTGGGCGACACAAGTGAGCCTGGTCGGGCTTTTTCCGGGCAAGGCGGTCGTATCCATCGACGGCGGTGCGCCGCGCACCCTGGCGGTCGGCCAGCGCAGTCCGGAAGGCGTGACCCTGGTCGCGGTCGGCACTGCTGAGGCCACGCTCGAGGTGGGCGGGTTGAGGCGGGCCTTGCGCGTCGGGGAGATGTTTGCCGGCAGCGCGCGCACCAATACTGCGACGCCAGCCACAGCGCAAGACTCGCCAAATTCGGCCGAAGTGGTGCTGTCGGCCGACAGCAGGGGACACATCCTGGCGGTCGGCGCGATCAACGACCGGGCCGTGCGCTTTCTGGTCGATAGCGGAGCAAGCATGGTCTACCTGCCGGCGGAAGTGGCAGATCGAATCGGCCTGGCCTGGCGCACCGGTCCCACGTTTACAGCCAACACAGCCGGCGGGCCGCGCGTCGCCCATCAAGTGTCTCTGAAAAGTGTGCGCGTCGGCACCATCACGCTGACCGACATCGATGCGGCGGTAGGTGAGGGCGCGGGAACCAGGGACGTCGTGCTGCTTGGAATGAGTTTCCTGTCGCAGCTATCCATGTCACGCGAGGGCAGCAATCTGCGCCTCGCGTTGCGCTCCGGTCCCGGCCAGCGCCCCGACTCCAGGCCCAGCATCCAGCTCTCGGAAACCCGCGGCGGGATGTTCACCACTGAAGCCAGGATCAACGGTGTCGCACTGCCATTCCTGGTCGATACCGGCGCCACCCTGATCGCCATCGACGTCGCGACCGCGCAGCGCATCGGCATCAACTATCGCAACGGTACGCCTGTCCTGGCATCGACGGCCAACGGAACCGTGCGTGCCTGGCGCGTCAAGTTTGACTCGGTCGCCGTGGGACCGATCACGCTCTTCAACATCGACGGCAGCGTGCTGGAAGGTCCGGGCATCGGCATAGGCCTTCTGGGCATGAGTTTCCTGAACCGCGTCGAGATGAAACGCGACGGCAGCACGCTGTCGCTTACCAAGCGCTTTTGAGTGCTGGGGGCGCGGCCGGTTGCTTGAGGGAACTGGCTAGAATGCGCGCTTTCGCCCGCCACGCCACTGACATGACTGCCCAAAGGACGACGCTGGAGGTCGTGCAGCAAATGCTCATGGAGCAATTCGATCTCACGACCGAACAGGTCGTGCCTGACGGCAAGTTGGCCGATCTCGGTGTCGACTCGCTGGCCACCATCGAGTTCCTCTTCAACCTGGAAGAACGCTTTGGGTTGGACATGAACAACGAACCCGCGCCGATCGAGACCGTGGGCCAGATCGCCGAGGAAATCGATCGTCTGCTGGCCAGGAAAGCCGAAGCCCCGGTCGCGTGACTCGCGTCGTCATCACCGGCGCGGGCGTCATCTGTCCGCTTGGGCGTGACCCGGAAAGCGTGTTCGACGCACTTGCTGCCGGCAGGAGCGGCATCCGCAGGATCGCAGCGCCATGGGCAGGCGACCTGCAGACGAGCTGGGCTGGAACCGTCGAAGATGACATCGCGGCACAGTTCAGCAAGATCGCCCTGACCGGCCTTGATCGCGCCAGCATGCTCGCCCTGATCGCCGCGCGCAGTGCGTCCGGCGACGCGCATCTGGATTTGCGCGCCCTTGACGGAGAACGCGCCGGCGTCTACTGGGGAACCGGCATGGGCGGTGCCGCCACCTTGGAATCGGCCTACGAGGACCTGCTGGTCGCCAGGGCGGCGCGTCTAAAGCCATCGACCATCGTCAAGACCATGAACAACGCCGCGGCCGGGCAGATCGGCATCGAATTCGGCGTCCTCGGCCCGACCTATACGTTCAACCTGGCCTGCTCATCGTCGGCGGTGGCCATCGGTGAGGCCGCGCGCGCAATCCGCGCGGGCGTGATTGACCGCGCCATCGCAGGCGGGTCTGAAGCCCTCTTGACCCGAGGCGTGATCAAGGCCTGGGAATCGCTCGGCACCATCGCACGTGCGGATGGCGAACGACCTGAAACTTCGTGCCGGCCGTTCGCGCGCGACCGCGGTGGCTTTCTCCTCGGAGAGGGCGCGGCAGCGCTGGTGCTCGAGCGCGAGGACATGGCGCTTGCGCGCGGCGCCACACCCTGGGCGGTTCTGGCCGGCTACGGCAACACCAGCGATGCCAGCCACATCACCCAGCCTGACGCCGGCGGCCAGGCGCGCGCGATGCGCATGGCACTCGCTGAAGCAGGCATGGCGCCGTCGGACATTGCGCACATCAACAGTCACGGCACCGGCACCAAAGTCGGCGATGTCGTCGAGACCCGCGCGATCCGCGCAGTATTCGAGGAGCACGCCGACGCGATCGCGGTCAGCGCCACCAAAGCCTTGCACGGCCACTTGATGGGCGCCACCGGCGCGCTGGAATTCGTGGCGGCGCTGATGGCCTTGCGCCGTCGTGTCGCGCCGCCGACTGCGCACCTTTGGCAGTCCGACCCCGAGTGCGACCTTGACTACGTTGCGCTTACAGCCCGCGAGCTGCCTGGCGCCCGCGCGGTGATGTCGAACTCATTCGGCTTCGGCGGGGTCAACGCGGTACTGGTCGCCGCCGCAACGTAGCCATCGCTCATCCGGCCTGGCGGACGCTCGGTATGCGCCGCAGAATCTTCGCACCCATGCGTGCATCGAACCCGTCCAGCCCGATCATGATGCGCTCGTGAAGGCCTTCGCCGATCGGCTCGACCTCGTCCTCGGCCCAGACGCGAAAGCGTATCAGACGCCCTTCGACAGCGATCACCTCGGCAAAGGCCTCCACGCGCATTCCGACCGGGGTCGCCGCCAGATGCCGCATCGAAAGCAAGGTGCCGACGGTCTGTCGGCCAGCCGGCACAAAGCCTTCCGCAGCAGCCAGCGCCGCCGCCTCGAAGAGGTTGATCAGCACCGGTGTCGCCAGCACCCGGACTTGGCCGCTGCCCACATGCGGTGCAGTATGTTCTTCGGCAACAACGATGGTTTTGCTGGCGCGGATTCCAGGCACCAGGCCGGAGACGTTGGTCAAGCGTTTTCCTTCAGGTCTGATCGGCTGATGATGCCACGGCAGACTCGATCCAGTCGGCCAGCGCGGAAACCGCCGCGTCGGTTGCAAACAACCGACCCGCGGCGGCCAGGAGCCGCTCGCGCGTCGCACGGCGCCGCGCCGGGTTGGCCGCGTAGGCCGTCGCCAGCTCGACGTAATGTTCAAGCGAGGTCGCGACGGTGTCTTCCACTTCGGCCTGGGCCAGCATCCCGCTGGTCATGCGCGAGCGGAACAGCGCTCCGGGCAGGGTGATCACCGGGCAGCCGAGGGACAAGGCCATGTAGGTCGTCACCCCGCCGGTAAAGTGCGGCGGATCGAGAACGCAGTCGGCGGCCTCGAGCAGCGCCAGGAACTCTTCCTTGGGTGCGAACGGGCGAAACAAGATGCGCCGCGCATCCTCGCCCAGCGTACTGGCAAAGCGCCCTTCAAGCTGCTCCTGCCAGAGCGGGCGGGTGCGATCGGCAAAGAACATGATGCGCGCCAGCGGGTCACGCTTGAGGATAGCGGCCAGCGCAGTGTCAAAGTCCGGATGAATCTTTTGCAACATGACCGGACAGAGGTAGTAGTGGATGTCCTCATCCAGTCCGAGGGTCGCGCGGGAGCGCCGCGTGGGCGCGGTGTTGCGCGTCACGTACACCGGAATCACCGGCAAACGCGCCAGCTGTTCGCTGTAATGCGCCGCTGCGCCGCTGCGATCCTGATGAACGTTGCTGACAAACCAGTCGACGGCCGGCACGCCGGAGCTAGCCGGGTGCCCGACCAGGAGCGCCTGCAGCGGTGCCAGGCGCGCAAACGACAAGAGATATGGCAGCACGTGCAATGCGACATCGGTGTAGATGAGGATGTCGCAGCCCAGCGCCCCGATCGTCGCGCGCGCACCGGCTAAATCGGCCGGAATCCGAATATGCGCGCCGTGCGCGATGGCAGCCGCCGCGAGTCCCGCGTCCGCCTCCTTGGCGTCGGTGATCAGGGTCACCTCGAATCGCCGCGACTCGATCAAGAGCCTGAACAGGTCGCGATACCACAGGCCCACCGAGTGGCGTCCCAGATGCAGCGAGAAAACCCCAAGGCGAATGCGGCGTCCCGGCAACGCCTCGCGCCTCCGCGCGTGCATTGCGACTTCGGCCAGCCGCGGCTCGATGCGCAACAGCAACTGCGCCACCTTTTCGAGCCAAGGCCGCTCGTCAAATCCCAGGTAGGCCAGGAAAAACGGTGGCCGGCGCAAACCGGAGAGCAGGTCGTCCATGACCGGTGGGTTGGCGAGCATCCCTTCCAGTTCGGTCTCGAACCAGTCGCGCCATGCGGCGATTTCGGCCTGACTCGCGGCAATTTGCGGCACAGTCAACAGCAGCCGATTGACAGCAAGCGCGCCGCGCTCGCTAGCACTGGCACACTCGAGCGCCTGGTCGTACCAGGCCCGGCAAGCACTGACATCGCCCGCAAGGTAGGCCTGGAAGCCAAGCATCTCGCGCGGCAACATGGCCTCCGGCACGAGCAGATGAGCAAGTCTGAGGCAGGGTTCGGCTGCGTCAGGTGCATTGCGGTTGAGGTACTCGCGGCCGCGATTCAGGAAACTGAGCGCGATCTGCTGTCGGCGGTCGTTGGCGCGCACGACAGCGAACTCCCGTTCCGCATCGCCAGGTTCGCCCTGCATGTAAAGCTCGTAGCCCGCCAACGCTGAATTCAGCGCGAGTTCCAGCGCGGCCGAATCGGTCGCGGGCAAATCCGCCGCGGCGAACGCCCAGGTCCTCACCGTAGGTGCCGCAGGACGGCCGCGCAGGACCCCGATCAGGCGACCAAGCATGTTGCCGACAGACCGCGCGTAGGTGTCCGATACAAGGGCATGAATTTGCGCTGGCGTAGAATCGATCGAGTTTAACGGCAACCGACGCCCACTTATGGCCACCATCCGCTATACCGATCTCGTCGCCTCGATCGCCGACGCGCTGCAGTTCATCAGCTACTACCATCCCAAGGACTACATAGTCCATCTGGCGCGCGCCTACGAACGTGAGCAATCGCCGGCGGCGCGCGACGCGATCGCGCAAATCCTGACCAACAGCCGCATGAGCGCGCAAGGTCACCGGCCGATCTGCCAGGACACCGGGATCGTCAACGTGTTCCTCAAAATCGGCATGGACGTGAAGTGGGAAGGCTTTTCCGGCAGCATCGCCGATGCAATCAACGAAGGCGTGCGCCGCGGTTACACGCACCCGGACAACCTGTTGCGCGGTTCGATTCTGTCCGACCCGCAGTTCTCGCGCAAGAACACGCTCGACAACACCCCGGCGGTGATCAACATGGAAGTGGTGCCGGGGGGCACCGTGGACATCAACGTGGCCGCCAAGGGCGGCGGCAGTGAGAACAAGTCCAAGTTCATCATGATGAACCCCTCGGACGACCTGGTCGAATGGGTGCTCAAGACGGTTCCGACCATGGGTGCGGGCTGGTGCCCGCCCGGCATGCTGGGCATCGGCATCGGCGGCACCGCCGAGAAGGCCATGCTGATGGCCAAGGAAGTTCTCATGGAGCCCATCGACATGCACGAACTCCTGGCGCGCGGCCCGGCCGACAAGGCCGAGGAGTTGCGCATCGAGCTCTACGAGAAGGTCAATGCGCTGGGCATAGGCGCGCAGGGCCTGGGCGGCCTCACCACGGTGCTGGACGTGAAGATCGCACAGTATCCGACCCACGCAGCCTCCAAGCCGGTCGCGATGATCCCGAATTGCGCCGCGACCCGCCATGTGCACTTCGTGCTCGACGGTTCGGGCCCGGCTGCATTCGAGCCGCCGTCACTGGAGGACTGGCCGAAGGTCAACTGGACGCCAGATGTTGAAAAGAGTCGGCGCGTCAATCTTGACACCCTGACTCGCGAAGAAGTCGCCGCGTGGAAGCCCGGCGACACCCTGTTGCTGAACGGGCGCATGTTGACTGGCCGCGACGCGGCCCACAAGCGTATCGCCGACATGCTGGCGCGCGGCGAGAAGCTGCCAGTCGATTTCACCAACCGGGTCATTTATTACGTCGGCCCGGTCGATCCGGTGCGCGACGAAGTGGTCGGCCCGGCCGGCCCGACCACCGCGACGCGCATGGACAAGTTCACCGACATGATGCTGGGTCAGACCGGGCTCATCGCGATGATCGGCAAGGGCGAGCGCGGCCCGGTCGCGATCGAGTCGATCAAGAAACACAAGAGCGCCTCGCTGATAGCTATTGGCGGAGCCGCCTATCTGGTCGCCAAGGCAATCAAGGCGGCCAAGGTGGTTGCCTTTGCCGACCTTGGCATGGAGGCAATCTACGAATTCGACGTGCGGGACATGCCGGTCACGGTCGCGGTCGATTCCGGCGGCACGTCGGCGCACATCACCGGGCCGCAGGTCTGGAAAACGCGCATCCACGACCTCAGGATTCCGCTCAAGGTCGCTTAAACCCGGCGCGCACGCCTCATAGGTAGGCCTTACGCAGGTCCACCGTCGCCGTACGACCTACGGCTGCGTGATTCGCAGTGAGCCACAACGCGGCGCGCGCACGCCCCTTGTCGCGCAACGCGACCAGGTTGTCCCACGACGGATCCAGCTTGGTGTCCAGCCCGAGATGGGCCAGATCCTCGTCCGCCGACAACGCATGCATGCGCAGCTTCCTCAGCTTGGACTTGTACTTGTCCTTGATCCAGTCGTCGTCGATCAGCTTTTGCACGAAGGCGATCGCTCGCATTTCGCGTACCAGCGAAGAATTGAAGGAAATCTCGTTGACGCGATCGAGGATCTCCGCGGCGGTACGCGGCACGTCCTGCACCGCGATCGGATTGACATGCACGATCAGGATGTCCATTGTGCGGGTCTCGTAGATCAGCGGATAGATGGCCGGGTTGCCGATGTAGCCGCCGTCCCAGTAGGCCTCACCATCGATCTCGACCGCCTGGAACAGGTACGGCAGGCAGGCCGACGCGAGCACCGCGTCCGCGGACACCTCTCGATTGCGGAAAATGCGCGGCTTGCCGCTGCGGACATTGGTCGCACAGACGAAGAGTTCGACGCAGTCGCAGGCCTTGAGCGCATCAAAATCAACCACCGCCTCCAACACCTGGCGCAGCGGGTTGAAATTGAGCGGATTCAGCTGGTAAGGCGAAAAGCTGCGGGTCAGCGTGTCGAAGGCGGCATGACTGGCGGCGCGCCAGGCACCTCCAAAAAGCGCGTCGAAGGGGAGTCCGCGTACCGGGCTAAAGACCGCACCCGCAGCGGCCACCCTGCGCCAAAATTCCTCCAGGCTCGCGCGCGCGCCGTCGCGCCCGCCCTGCTGCATGCCATGGGCACAGACGACGGCATTCATCGCGCCCGCGCTGGTGCCGCACAATCCGTCAAATGCCAGGCGGCCATCCTCAAGCAGGCGGTCAAGCACGCCCCAGGTGAATGCGCCGTGGGCTCCTCCTCCCTGCAGGGCGAGGTTGAGCCGTTTGGTCTTTAAGGGCATCGTGGGCGCGGGTCGGATGACAGCCCGCCAGGATCACCCTTAAGGCCGGACCATCTCAACGCGTCACCGCCGGGCGCCGCGCACGGGCCTTTGCGGCGAAAGGCCGGCGCACGCGGCTATGCGGAGCGCGGAAAGGCCTCCAGGCTAGCGGTCGTCACGCGAAATTCTTCGCCACGAAGTCCCAGTTGACCAGGTTCCAGAATGCCTCGACATACTTGGGACGCGCGTTGCGGTAGTCGATGTAGTAGGCGTGCTCCCACACGTCGCAGGTGAGCAGCGGCTTGTCCGCCCCGGTCAGCGGCGTGGCGGCGTTGGAGGTGGAGGCCAGGTCGAGCGAGCCGTCAGCCTTTTTCACCAGCCAGCCCCAGCCGGAGCCGAAGGTGCCAACGCTCACCTTGGTGAATTCTTCCTTGAACTTGGCAAAACTGCCCCACTTGGCATTGATCGCCGCGGCCAGCCCGCCGGACGGCTCGCCACCACCCTTGGGGGACAAACCCATCCAGTAAAAGGTATGGTTCCATACCTGCGCGGCGTTGTTGAACATGCCGCCCGAGGACTTGCGCACGATGTCC
Source organism: Burkholderiales bacterium (assembly GCA_046160545.1). GTDB lineage: Bacteria > Pseudomonadota > Gammaproteobacteria > Burkholderiales > JAEUOS01 > JAEUOS01. The sequence goes on along the minus strand of JBJXGS010000184.1, from coordinate 53,556 downwards.
TCGAGGGACATGTTTTCGAATTCGGTGCCCTTGATCAGGTTGTTCAGGTTGGTGATGTAGGTCTGGTGGTGCTTGCCGTAGTGGAACTCGAGGGTCTCTTTCGAGATATGCGGGCTGAGCGCCTCGAGCGCGTAAGGCAGTTCGGGAAGCTTGTGTTCCATCGCGGATTCTCCGGGAGCGGGTGGTGAAGTGAGGCCCGGTCGGTAGGCCGGCCGGCAGGAGCGCGATTGTAGGGCAGCCCGAGCGGCGCGGCAAACCTGGTGGCGAAAGGGTTATTCGACCCGCACCCGCGCATGGCCCTTGGCAAAATCGACCGCCAGTCGATCGCCCGCCGCCAGTTCCGCTGCGTCGCGCACCAGCCGGCCCTGCGTATCGCGCACCAGGCTGTAGCCGCGCAATAGCACGCGCTGTGGATCCAGATGGCCCAGTGCATCGCTGAGGCCGGCGAGCCTGCGCGCGCGCTGCGCGCCGGCTGCCTGCGCTGCAAACAGCAGGCTGCGTCGTTGCGCGGCCAGGCGCTCGCTCAAGCGCCCGGTCGCGGGTGGACGCAATGCAGCACCGGCGCGGTCGGCGCGCGCTGCCAGGGCGCGCACCCGGATTTGCGCGGCACTCGCCAGGCGGCGCGCCATATGTCCGAGTTGCGTACGTTGCGTTTCCAGCCGCGCTTGAGGCGCCACAAGTTCGCGTGTCGCCCAGTCCAGGCGCTGGCGCAAATCCGCCACCCGGTCGGCCGCAGCGCGCGCCAGCGCAGCCGCGCTCTGGCCCAATCGGTCAAACAGCTGTCGGGCAGCCGGGGCGCAGAGTTCGGCCGCCGCGGTAGGCGTCGCCGCCCGCAGATCGGCTGCGAAATCGCAGATCGTGAAGTCGGTTTCGTGGCCGACCCCCGACACCACGGGCAGGTCGCTCGAGGCAACCGCACGCGCCACGACCTCTTCGTTGAACGTCCACAGATCCTCGATGCTGCCGCCGCCGCGACAGACGATGATGACATCGACCTCTGCGCGCCGGTTGGCTTCCGCCAGCGCCGCAGCGATCGCCGGCGCAGCCCGCTCACCCTGCACCGGAACCGGGTAGAGCACCAGAGGGATCATCGGCGCGCGGCGCTTAAGCGTGGTGACCACATCGCGCAAGGCCGCGGCGTCCGGCGAGGTCACAATGCCGATCGCGCGCGGAAAGGCAGGCAACGTCCGCTTGCGCGAGGCTTCGAACAATCCTTCGCGACCGAGGCGCTCCTTGAGTCTGACGAACGCCTCGAACAAGGCGCCCGCCCCGGCGCGGCGGACCGACTCGACGTTGAGTTGGTAGTCACCGCGCGCCTCGAAGAGGGTCACTCCGGCGCGCACCTCGACAGCGTCGCCATCGCGCGGCAAAAACGACTGCGCTGCAGCACGCCCTTTCCAGAGGACACAGCGGACTTGCGCCTGGCCGTCCTTCAACGAAAAATAGACATGCCCCGAGGCGGGACGCGCCACGCCTGAGACCTCGCCGGACACGCGCACAAGGGGCAGGCCACGCTCGAGCAGCCCGCGCGCGGCGCGGTTGAGCTCGGCCACGCTCATCGCGCGGGACGCCTCGGGGACGTTTCCGCCGGCCGGCTCCTCCGGGCGACTCAGCATGTCGCGAGTCCGGCTCGCCCGCGGGCCGCGCAAAACGCGTGCAGACTACCGCAGACCCTTGTGGCACAAGGCATGCGCCGCATCCGCAGACGGGTTCTCAACAGGTTTATCCACCGTCGTTGTGGATAACCCGGCCTTTCCGCTAAACTGCGGACCGCACCGCGCAAGCTGCGCGAGCCGAGACGGGGAGTAGCCTTCGTGCTGGACATTATCAAGGCGGCCGGATGGCCGATATATCCTCTGATCATTGCGTCGATCATCGCAGTCGCGCTGATTATTGAGCGCCTGATCGTACTGCGCAAGTCCAAGGTGATCCCCGAGCGACTGCTCGCCGAGGTGCTGACCCTCTACAAGGGCAAGCAGCTCACGCCGGAGCTGATCGACAAGGTCGAGGCCAACTCACCGCTCGGCCGTGTGCTGGCGGCGGGGTTGCGCAACGACAAAAGCTCGCGCTATGTCATGAAGGAAGCCATCGAGGAAGCTGGCAGCTTCGTCACCCACGAATTGGGGCGCTTTCTCAACGGCCTGGGCACCATCGCCACTGCGTCACCCCTGATGGGCTTGTTCGGCACCGTGGTCGGCATGATCGAGATCTTCGGCAGCCAGAGTCCCTCCGGCAGCAACCCTACCGCGCTGGCGCAGGGAATTTCGGTGGCTCTGTACAACACCGGCTTCGGTATCCTGATCGCGGTACCGGCACTGATCTTCTACCGGCATTTCCGCGCCAAGGTCGAAGGATTCGTGGTCGAGATGGAGCAAGCCGCGATCAAGCTTCTCGACATCGCGCACGGCGACCGCAAGAGCTGAAGACATCGGGATGAATTTCCGCAACCGCAATCGGCAGCCTGAAGAGCCCGAGATCAACTTCATTCCGTTGATCGACGTCCTCTTGGTGATCCTGATTTTCCTCATGATCACCACCACCTATTCGAAGTATGCCGAATTGCAGATCAATCTTCCGACGGCCGACGCCGAGAAGCAGCTGGAACGCCCCAACGAGATCAATGTCGGCGTGACCTCCGGCGCACGCTATGCGATCAACGGGGTGGCAACCACATTTCGCGACGTAGCCACCCTGTCGGCCGAACTCAAGTCGGCAGCGACCGGCAAGAAGGACCCGGTAGTGGTCATCAACGCGGATGCCCAGGCAACCCACCAGGCGGTAATCCATGTCATGCAGGCCGCCCAGATGGCAGGGCTCGGTCAGGTGACCTTTACCACGCAGTCCTCGGCCAGGTAACGGCGCCGGAACCGCGCGAGCGCGCATGGGTATCGCCGCGGACTGGTGGCGAAGCGGGCTTACCTGGCGCAGCATCATGCTGCTGCCCCTGTCCTGCTTGTATGGCGCGCTCGTGGCCGTGCGAGGCTGGCTGTATCGGCGCGGATGGCTCAAGGCGCAGCGGCTGCCGGTCCCGATTCTCATCGTCGGCAACCTTGTCGTAGGCGGCACGGGAAAGACCCCGCTTGCGATTGCCCTTGCTGCGGCCCTGGCGACGCGTGGCTTCACGCCGGGGCTGGTGTCGCGCGGCTACGGTGCGAAGATAAAAGCACCTCTCGAAGTCGACGCGGACTCCGACCCGTCCCGGGTTGGAGACGAGCCTCTCCTCATCAGGCGGCGAACCGGCATGCCGGTCTGGGTCGCGCCCGACCGCGTGGCCGCCGCGCGCGCCCTCCTGGCAGCGCACCCGCGCACCGACTTGCTGATCAGCGACGACGGTCTTCAACACCTGCGTCTTGCACGCGACTGCGAGATCGCCGTCTTCGATGGTCGAGGCGCGGGAAACGGCGAACTGCTGCCGGCCGGCCCGCTGCGCGAACGACTAGAGCGCCTCGCAAGCGTCGATGCGGTTGTGGTCAACGGCATGCAGGCAGCGGGTCTGCCGCAATCTGCATGGACCATGAGATTGGCATTCGACACGCTACGCCAGCTCAACGCGCCGCACGCGGCCACGAACCTTAAGGGTCTGGCCGGACGGCGTCTGGCCGCGGTAGCCGGCACAGGCAATCCGGCGCGCTTCTTTGACGCGCTGGCCGCCGCCGGGCTGAAGGCCGACGCCCATGCGTTTCCCGATCACCACGCATTCAAGCCGGACGATTTCAATGCCATCGACGCCGACATCATTCTGATGACTGAAAAGGACGCGCTAAAATGCGCGTCTTTCGTCGACCCGCGCCTGTGGGTCGCTCCGGTCACGGCAATCATCCCGGCCGGGCTCATCGATGCGATCGTGGAGAAACTGGAGTGGACCCGAAACTGCTTGAAATCCTCGTCTGCCCGGTGACCAAGGGACCGCTCGTCTATGACCGCGAGCGCCAGGAACTGATCTCGCGCTCAGCCAGGCTGGCCTACCCGGTGCGCGATGGCATTCCAGTCATGCTCGAGGAAGAAGCGCGCAAGCTCGCCGAAGACGAACTGGCGCGATGACGCGCTTTGTCGCGCTGATTCCCGCGCGACGCGCCTCTTCGCGCTTGGCCGACAAGGTGCTGGCCGATATCGGCGGCAAGCCGATGGTGGTACGGGTAGCCGAGCGCGCGCGTGCCAGCGGAGCGGAGCAAGTCGTCATCGCCACTGATGATGACGAGATCAAGTCGATCGTCGAGGCGCACGGGCAAGCCGCGCTGTTGACGCGCACCGACCATGCATCGGGCACCGACCGGCTGGCCGAGGCCGCGACCCTCCTGGGCCTTGCAGACGAAACCATCGTGGTAAATGTCCAGGGCGATGAACCACTGATCGCACCCGACCTGATCGCCGCAGTCGCCATGCTGCTCGACCGGCGCCAGGATTGCGAAATCGCCACCGCCAGCCACCTGCTCGAGGATGCGCGCGACCTGTTCAACCCCAACGTGGTCAAGGTCGCGCTCGACGCCCGCGATACAGCGCTCTATTTCAGCCGTGCCACCATCCCGTGGGCGCGCGACGCGTTCGCAGGCGACAGGACGGTGCTGCCGCCCGGGTTGCCGGTGCATCGTCATATCGGCATCTACGCCTACCGGACAAGATTCCTGCGGGCCTATCCGCGCCTTGCGGTCGCGCCGCTCGAGCGTTTTGAGGCCCTCGAGCAACTGCGCGCCCTGTGGCACGGCATGCGCATCGCCGTGCATGTGACTGCGGCGACTGCCGCGCCGGGAGTGGACACTGCCGCCGACCTCGAACTGGTGCGAACCTTGTTCGCGCGCGACGGCGGCCGCTAGGCCATTGCGGCTAGAATTTCCATTCAGGGGAGAACAAGACGATGAAATTGATTCTGCTGGGGCCGCCGGGCGCAGGCAAGGGAACTCAGGCTATCCACATCAAGGAGCGATTCGGCATCCCGCAGATATCCACCGGGGACATGCTGCGTGCTGCCGTCAAGGCGGGCACCCCGCTTGGACTGGCGGCGAAGAAGGTCATGGACAGCGGAGGGCTGGTCTCCGATGACATCATCATCGGCCTGGTCAAGGATCGCCTCAAAGAGCCGGACTGCGCCAAGGGTTACCTGTTCGACGGCTTTCCGCGCACGATTCCGCAGGCTGATGCGATGAAGGCGGCCGGTGTGGACATCGATTACGTGCTTGAGATCGACGTGCCCGACTCGGAAATCGTCCAGCGCATGAGCGGGCGCCGCGTGCATCTTGCATCGGGCCGCACCTATCACTTGAAATTCAATCCGCCCAAAGTCGCGGGCCTCGACGACGCCACCGGTGAGCCCCTCATACAACGCGACGATGACCGCGAGGAAACGGTAAAAAAACGCCTCGCGGTCTACCACGAGCAGACGCGAGCGCTGATCGGCTACTACTCCGGATGGGCCACCCGCGGCGACGCGCGCGCCCCACGTTACCGCAAGATCAACGGCATCGGACAGGTCGACGCGGTTCGCGACGCCGCCTTCGCCGCCCTCACCTGAAAGATTCAAGGAGCCTGTCGTGCCGCGCAATGCCTTCTATGCCCAATCCGGTGGTGTCACCGCCGTCATCAATGCTTCGGCCTGCGGCGTCATCGAAGAGGCGCGCAAGCACAAAAAACATATCGGCCGCCTCTATGCCGGCCGGGACGGCATCATCGGAGCGCTCACCGAAGACCTGATCGACACGGGAGCGGAGTCGGCCGCCGCCATCGCCGGACTGCGCCACACCCCGGGCGGCGCGTTCGGCTCCTGCCGCTACAAGCTCAAGTCCTTTGACCAGTCCGAAGCACAGTACCGTCGCCTGATCGACGTATTTCGCGCGCACGACATCGGTTACTTCTTCTACAACGGCGGCAACGATTCCATGGATACCGCCAACAAGGTCTCCGAGGTCAGCCGCGCACTTGGATATCCGGTGGCCTGCATTGGTGTGCCCAAGACGGTCGACAACGACCTGGCCGAAACCGACAACTGCCCGGGCTTCGGCTCGGTGGCGAAGTACGTGGCGGTGTCGATGCGCGAGGCAGGCATGGACGTGGCGTCGATGGCGCGCACCTCGACCAAGATCTTCGTGCTCGAGGTCATGGGCCGGCATGCCGGCTGGATCACCGCCGCCTGCGGGCTTGCCGCCGAGGAAACCGGCCAGGCGCCGCACATCCTCCTGATGCCGGAGGTTCGCTTTGAGGAGGCTCGCTTTCTGGCCCGCGTCGACGCGACGGTCAAGAAGTGGGGCTATTGCACCATCGCCGTCTCCGAGGGCCTGCAGAACGCCGAAGGCAAGTTCCTCTCCGAGACCGGCCTCAAGGACGCCTTCGGTCACGCCCAGTTGGGCGGCGTCGCGCCGCTCATCGCGCAGTTGGTCAAGGACAAGCTCGGCTACAAATATCACTGGGCCGTGGCTGACTATCTGCAGCGCGCTGCACGGCATCTGGCCTCCAGGACCGACGTCGAACAGGCCTATGCGGTCGGGCGCGAGGCCGTGCGCTATGCGGTGGCCGGCAAGACCGCCGTGATGGCGGCGATCAAGCGTACCTCGAGCAAACCCTACCGCTGGAAGATCGAACCAGTCGCGCTATCCAGGGTGGCCAATCACGAGAAGATGATGCCGCGCAAGTTCATCACTGCGGACGGCTTCCACATCACGCAGGCCTGTCGCGACTATCTGTCGCCGCTGATCGCCGGCCAAGACGCTCCACCCTACCGTAACGGCCTGCCGCACTATCCAAGGCTCAAGTTGAAGCCGGTACCTAAGAAGCTGGCGGAATCTTTTATAATTCCATAGTTCTGCCCGGCGCTGTTCATGCATTCGCGACGCTACCCCACGGTGGCGCAGTGTTTGACATGAGGCGCGCTTGCGCGGGTAGCGTGACGCAAACAATCAACAAAGCCCTTCGGAGGAGCTGATGTCAACCCCTGTGTGGATCGCCATGGCGGCCGGTGTACTGGCTGTCGCGTATGGCTTCTTGACCTTCAAATGGATTCTGACCCTGCCAGCCGGCAACGCGCGCATGCAGGAAATCGCCGCGGCCATACAGTCGGGCGCGCAGGCTTATCTATCGCGCCAGTACAAGACCATCACCATGGTCGGAGTTGTGATCTTCCTGATCCTGGGTGTGATCCCCGGCTTGGGCTGGATGACGGCCGCCGGCTTTTTGGTCGGCGCGGTTCTGTCCGGCGCCGCCGGCTTCATCGGCATGAACGTCTCGGTGCGCGCCAATGTGCGCACCGCGCAGGCCGCCACACAAGGCCTGTCACCGGCGCTTGACGTTGCCTTTCGTGGCGGCGCCGTCACCGGCATGCTGGTCGTCGGCCTGGGCCTTATCGGTGTGGCCGGCTTCTACGGCGTGCTGCACGGCGCAGCGCCCATGGGTCTGGGCAAGACCTCGTCGCTCGCCGACCTGCTCAAGCCCATGGTGGGCCTGGCCTTCGGCGCTTCGCTGATTTCAATTTTCGCGCGCTTGGGCGGCGGCATCTTCACCAAAGGCGCGGATGTGGGCGCCGACCTGGTGGGCAAGGTTGAAGCCGGCATTCCCGAAGACGACCCGCGCAACCCGGCGGTGATCGCCGACAACGTCGGTGACAACGTCGGCGACTGTGCCGGCATGGCTGCCGACCTCTTCGAGACCTATGCCGTGACGCTGATCGCGACCATGGTCCTGGGCGCATTGCTGATCAAGGGCAGCGATGCCGGGGTCATCTATCCCATGATGCTGGGCGCAGTCTCGATCATCGCCTCGATCATCGGCTGCATGTTCGTCAAGGCACGCGAGGGCGGCAAGATCATGAACGCCCTGTACCGCGGCTTGGCGGTGGCCGGCGTTCTGTCACTGATCGCCTTTTATCCGATCACGCAGATGTTCATTCCCGACAGTGCGTTGGCCGGCGACGGCTTCGCTTCGGGCGCGGTGATGCGCCTGTGGCTGTGCTGCGTGGTGGGCTTGGCCCTGACCGGCCTCCTGGTCTACATCACCGAGTACTACACTGGCACCGACTTCTATCCGGTCAAGTACGTCGCGGAAGCTTCGACCAAGGGTCATGCCACCAATATCATCGCCGGCATCGCGGTGTCGATGAAATCGACTGCCTGGCCGGTGATCGTGGTGTGCTTGTCAATCTACCTGGCCTTCGCGCTGGCGGGCCTGTACGGCATCGCGATCGCAGCCACCTCGATGCTCTCGATGGCTGGCATCGTCGTCGCGCTCGACGCCTATGGCCCGATCACCGACAACGCTGGCGGCATCGCCGAGATGAGCGAAATGCCGCCTTCTGTCCGCGCCGTCACCGACCCGCTTGATGCGGTCGGCAACACCACCAAGGCGGTGACCAAGGGTTACGCCATCGGCTCGGCCGGCCTGGCCGCGCTGGTCCTGTTCGCGGACTACACGCACGCCCTGGAAGCGGCCAAGAAGATGCACTTTGCCTTCGACCTGGCCGATCACAAGGTCGTGATCGGACTCTTCATCGGCGGCCTGATTCCGTTCCTGTTCGGCGCCATGGCCATGGAAGCGGTCGGGCGCTCGGCCGGTGCCGTGGTTGAGGAAGTGCGTCGCCAGTTCCGCGAAATCAAGGGCATCATGGAAGGTACGGCCAAGCCCGAGTACGGGCGCGCGGTCGACATGCTGACCACTGCGGCGATCAAGGAGATGATGATCCCATCGATCCTGCCGGTGCTGGTGCCGGTGCTGGTCGGCGTCATCCTCGGGCCGCAGGCCCTGGGTGGGGTCCTCATGGGCACTATCGTCACCGGGCTTTTCGTCGCGATCTCGATGTGTACCGGCGGCGGCGCCTGGGACAATGCCAAGAAATACATCGAGGAGGGCAACCATGGTGGCAAAGGGTCGGACGCGCACAAGGCAGCGGTCACCGGCGACACCGTTGGCGACCCCTACAAGGACACCGCGGGCCCTGCTGTCAACCCGCTGATCAAGATCATCAATATCGTCGCGTTGCTGATGGTGCCGCTGCTCTAGGGCAGACACCACACAAGCGCATTCTCGGGGCGGCTGCGCACTCTGGCGCGACCGCCCTTTTCTTTTTCAGGAGAATCATCATGCAAGTACAGGGAGCAGTAGTACTGGTGACCGGCGGGGCCTCGGGCCTGGGCGCGGCGACGGCGAAGAACCTCGCCGCCGCCGGCGCGAAGATCGCCTTGGCCGACCTCAACGTCGAGGCCGGTGAGAAGCTGGCCGCCGAACTGGGTGGCGTCTTTACGCGTTGTGACGTTGTCAGCGCCGCCGATGGGCAGGCCGCGGTCGACGCAACCGTCGCCAAGTTCGGGCGCGTCGACGGGCTGGTCAACTGCGCCGGTATCGGCGGTGCGCAAAAGACAGTGGGCAAGGACGGCCCGGCCGACCTGGCCAAGTTCGCGCGCGTCATCAACATCAACCTGATCGGGTCGTTCAACATGATCCGGCTGGCGGCCAATGCGATGCTCAAGAACGCTCCCAACGCAGGTGGCGAGCGCGGCGTGATCATCAATACCGCTTCGGTGGCGGCTTTCGACGGCCAGATTGGCCAGGCGGCGTATTCGGCTTCCAAGGGCGGCATTGTCGGCATGACACTGCCGATTGCGCGCGACTTGTCGCGCGACGGGGTGCGGGTGATGACCATCGCGCCCGGACTGTTTCTGACCCCGCTCCTGATGGGCCTGCCTGAAGACGCGCGTGAATCCCTCGGGCGCCAGGTGCCCTTCCCGCCGCGCCTCGGCCAACCCGAGGAATATGCCGCGCTGGCGCGCCACATCTTCGAGAACGCGATGTTGAACGGCGAGACCATACGCTTGGACGGCGCGATCCGCATGGCGCCGCGTTGATCCAGTCATGGCGCCGCCGCACGCAGCCCCACCAGCCGCACGCGTGACACGCCTTGGGCGCGCAGCCTGCGCGCCCGCTGTAATGGCTGCCTGGATCGCCGCCGCCTTGCTCGCCATGGTTGCGCCGGCGGCGCTTGCCCAGCCACTTGGTGTCGGGCAGTTCCCGATCGGCAGCCGCTTCCAGGAAAAGGACACCGCGCATGGCACGCGGCATATGGTGTCGGCCGCTCATCCCCTGGCCGTGGCTGCAGGCTCCGCGATGCTCGATCGTGGTGGCTCGGCAGTCGATGCGGCCATCGCCGTGCAGCTTGTGCTGGGCCTGGTCGAACCGCATTCTTCGGGCATCGGCGGGGGCGCCTTCCTGATGCACTTCGAGGCAAAGTCCGGGGCGGTCGAGGCCTACGACGGCCGCGAGACTGCGCCTGCCGCGGTCGCCACCGATCTCTTCATGGAACCCGGCCAGAAGCCCATGCAGTTCAGGCGCGCTCTCGTAGGCGGCCTGGCGGTCGGCGTTCCTGGCGTATTGCGCATGGCCGAGATGGCGCACAAGAAACACGGCCGCCTGCCGTGGCGAGACCTGTTCGCGCCGGCTGTCAGCGTGGCGGAAAAAGGCTACGCCATCAGCCCGCAACTTTCGCGCTGGCTGGCCGTTGATCAGGCGCTCAAGAATGACCCGGAGGCGCGAGCACTGTATTTCAACGAGGATGGCAACCCCAAACCGGTCGGCACGTTGATCCGCAACCCGCGTTACGCGAACCTCTTGCGCGGCATTGCACGCCACGGCGCCGACCATTTCTATACCGGCGACAGCGCGGTGGACATCGCCGCCGAAGTGCGCGCCCACGGCACCAATCCCGGCCATCTCTCGGTGGCCGACCTGCGCGACTATCGTGCCAAGCTGCGTGATCCACTATGCTTTGCCTACCGGGCCTACGAGATCTGTTCAATGCCACCGCCTTCGTCCGGGGGCATCGCGCTGGCTCAGATGTTCGGCATGCTGGAAGCTACCGATTTTGCAGCTGCGCCACCCTTTTCGGCCGAGTCCGTGCACCTGTTTTCGGAGGTGGCCAAGCTGGCGTTTGCCGATCGCAACCGTTACGTTGCCGACAGTGACTACGTGGTCGTGCCGCGGGGCCTCACCGATTCGACCTATTTGCGCGAACGAGCCCGCAGTATCGGCGCGTCCGCGTCGGGATTGGCGCGCGCCGGGGTTCCGCCTGGCGTGCAGTTGTCGCGCGCTGACGATCGCTCGCCGGAACTGCCTTCCACCTCACATCTTTCGATCGTCGATGCGCGTGGCAACGCGGTGGCGATGACCACCACGATCGAGACCATTTTCGGCGCGCAGCTCATGGTCAATGGCTTCATGCTCAACAATCAGTTGACCGACTTTTCGTTCCTGGCCGAACAGGATGGCAAGCCGGTGGCCAATCGCGTCGAAGCGGGCAAAAGGCCGCGCAGCTCGATGTCCCCGGTGCTGGTCTTCGAGCGTCGCGAGGATGGCAAGCGTGGCCCGTTGGTTCTGGTGGCAGGCTCGCCGGGCGGCAGCATGATCATCAGTTTCGTCGCCAAGGTTATGGTGGCGAGCCTGGACTGGAAGATGCCGATCAAGCAGGCGCTGGAGTTGCCCAATTTCGGCAGTCGCAACCTGGGGACGGCTGGCACGCTGGAGGTCGAACGCGGCCGTTTTCCGGTCGGACTCGCGCGTGAACTGCGCAACAAGGGCCATGACGTGGTGGAACTGGCAATCGAGAGCGGAGTGCATGCCATCATGCGGGTCTGTGACGGTCCCTCGGCGAAACGCCAGGGGGCTGGCAACGGCGAGGGCTGCCGCTGGCACGGCGCTGCGGATCCGCGGCGCGACGGCACAGCCGTCGGGCGCTAAAGCGCCGGGCACTGGCCGCGGCGCGCGTTCAGTTAAGGCGCGCCGCCTGGACCGTCACAGCGGCCAGCGCGGCTGCGATCTGTGCCGCATCGGCTGCATGCGGTCGTTGCGCAGCATAAAAACCCAGATCCTCTGCTGCGGCGCGCGGACACTCGAGTCGCGCAAATACCTGGCCACGATCACGCCGTTCCTCCGGGGCATCGGGCAGGAGTATCACCAGGCGATGAATGACCGCAAGCGCACGCTGGTCGTCGCCCTTTTCCAGATAAATCGCCTTTAGATTGCGCAACAGGCGGCCAAGGATCTGGCGCGGCGAAGCCGCTTCGAGAAACTCGGCAATCGGCAAGTCGCGAGATACCTTGTCTCCTGCAACCTGGCCCAGGCGTTCGCGCAGTTCGTCCTCGGACAGGGAGCGTCCTCCGGCAAACGGATCCAGTACCAGTTCGCCGCCGTTGACCCGCGCCTTGACCAGGAAGTGGCCGGGAAAGGAGATGCCGGTGAGTTTCAGTCCCAGGCGCTCCCCGCAGGCCATGTAGAGAATGGACAAGGTGATGGGGATGCCGATGCGGCGTGCCAGGACCTCATTCAAAAAGCTGTTGCGTGGATCGTAGTAATCGGCAACGTTGCCGCTGAAGCCCAGTTCGCGAAACAAATAGTTGTTGAGCGCGATCAGTCGATGGGTCGTCGAAAAGTCCTCGGGAAGACGCCTGGCCAGCCGGTCAGCCAAAGCGTCGATCTCGGCTCGCACGCCGCGAACATCGAGGTCGGGATAGGCATCCAGCGCGCACAACAGCGCCGCTTCGGTCAGGTCGATGCGGCGACGCTCCGCCGACACCGCATCGCGAAAACGCTCGAGATGGAGGTCGCTCATCGCAGTGCCTGGCGGAAGTCGCGCAGCCGGAAACCCAGCGCCGCCAGCGCGGCAAAATAAGCCACCGCTCCAGCACCAACCATGCCGCCCAGCAGCAATGCCCGCTCCCAGGGGCGCTCCCGCAGCGCAAGCCAATGGGCATCCGGCGGGCAGCACCACATTAGAACGCCGGCCATGACCAGGTTGGCCAGCGCGATGCGCGCAAGAAACGAGAACCAGCCCGGTCGTGCCTGGAAATGGCCGCGGCGCGTCAGCTCACGCCACAGGAGCGCGGCGTTGACGATCGCGCCCAGGCCGATGGCCAGCGCCAGGCCCGCGTGCCCGAGGCCCAGTGGCCACACCAGCACGGCATTGAAGACCTGGGTGAGGATCAGGGTGAATATCGCGATGCGCACCGGCGTGCGAATGTCCTGGCGCGAGTAAAAGCCCGGCGCCAGAACCTTGACCAGAATCAGGCCGACCAGCCCCACGGCATATGCCATCAGCGCGCTGCGGGTCGCCGCGACATCGGCGGATGAAAACGCTCCGTAGTGATACATCACTGTCACCATCGGAGTAGCGAGCAGTGCCAGCCCGAGCGTCGCCGGGACCGCGAGCAGAAGCGACAGGCGCAGGCCCCAGTCAAGCAGGCTGGAGTATCCGGCTGCATCGCTGTCGCTGACCGCTTTCGAGAGGCTGGGCAGCAGAATCGTACCCAGGGCCGCGCCAAGCATGCCCGCCGGAAACTCCATGAGGCGGTCAGCGTAGTAGAGCCACGATACGCTGCCGGCGACCAGGAACGAAGCGATGATGGTGTTGATGACCAGGCTCAGTTGTGCCACTGATACCCCGAGGAGCGCCGGCAGCATGCCGCGCAGAATGCGCCGCACGCCGGCATGCTGCCAGTCGAAGCGCAACCGCGGCAAGGGGCCCAACCGGGCCAGCGCCGGCAATTGGAGGGCCAATTGGGCAGCGCCGCCGATCAGCACGGCCCAGGCCAGCGCCATCGCAGGCGGATCGACGTGCGGCGCGAGCCACAAAGCGCAGGCGATGAACGACAGGTTGAGGAGCACCGGAGTCACCGCCGGCACAGAAAAGCGGTTCCAGGTGTTGAGTACCGCGCCGGCAAACGCAGTCAGCGAGACCAGCAGGATGTAGGGAAAGGTCAGGCGCAGCATCGCCACGGTGAGGTCGAATTTCCCGGCATCCTGTGCAAAGCCAGGTGCCGTCAGGAGAATCACCAGCGGCGCGCACAACACGCCCAGCCCGGTCACGAGCGCCAGGGCGACGCTGAGCGCGCCGGCGGTATGCTGGATCAGATCCTGCGTTTCCTGCACGCTCGCACGATTCTTCGATTCGGCCAGGATAGGCACGAAGGCCTGCGCGAAAGCGCCCTCCGCGAACAGTCGACGCAACAGGTTGGGAATGCGGAACGCCACGAAAAAGGCGTCGGTCGCGGCGGAGGCGCCGAAGGCGCGCGCGATCAGGAATTCACGGATGAGCCCGGTGACGCGCGAAGCGAACGTGAAGCCGCTGACCCTGGCGAGTGCACCGAGTAGATTCACGTGGTCCAGTATAACCGCGGCCGCGCCGGGCATGCGGCTGCACGCCGGTCTGGCCCTTCGCGCCACCCGACGCTTGGGTCGCTCGCCGCTCCTCTGCTATAATATAGGGCTTTACCGGATTCAGACTCGGAACCACCTATGGCAACAGCGGCAAAAGCAAAGAAAAAGACGGTGCGCACCGCGTCCGGCCTCAAGCGTGCGCGTCAAGGCATCAAGGAAAACGCCCGCAACTCGAGCCTGCGCTCGCGCCTGCGCACGGCCATCAAGTCGGTGCGCAAGGCCATCGCCGGCGGTGACAAGGCAGTAGCTGGCGCCAGCCTCACGGCAGCGCAGAAAGTCATCGATTCGATCGCCGACAAGCGCATTGTCCACAAGAACAAGGCAGCGCGCGACAAGAGTCGCCTGTCTGCGGCGGTCAAGGCGCTCGCCTGAACTGCCGGTAGTGCAATCCGGCCGCCCGGCCGTTCAGGGCGGCCTTTTTTGCGCCGCTTGGTCGCCTTCTTCGGGACGTTCAGCCTCACGTCCCGGGCGCACTTGCAGTTCATTGTCACGCGCAAAATTGACCAGGAAGTTATACGCCATCGGCTCTAGTTCCTTGAGCCGTACGTCGACCACCACGCACTTGATGCGTCCCGAGGTGATCGGAAAGCAATATGGCGAATACCCCAGGCGTCCTCCACCGAACGAGCTCATGACACCAGCCAGACGCTCGGCCCAGTCGGAGGGACGGAATGCCTCGCCTCGGGAATTGACACCCTGGATGACGAATTCGCGGCTTTGGTTGGACATGGAAGACCGGGATTGTAGGGCCTGCCCCTTCTGTCGCAGGGCGGGTCGTTTTACGTCGGCCGCAAAGACGCGCCGGCCGACGCCACGCGGGCCGCGGTTAGAATCCACGCGCTGCACCCAAGAAATCGAGCCAGATTGAAATCCGTCGCCGTCTTTTGTGGTTCCAATTCGGGACACGATCCGCGCTACGTTGCCGGTGCCGCGGCTGCGGGCCGAACCATCGCGCAACGCGAACTGCTTTTGGTCTATGGCGGCGGACACCGCGGCCTGATGGGTGCGGTTGCCGATGCGGCGCTGGATGCCGGCGGCCGGGTACACGGTGTCATGACCGAGTTCCTCAAGTCGCGCGAGCTCATGCACCAGCGCATCCAGGTATGCGAGGTGGTCGCCGACATGGCAGAGCGCAAGCATCGCTTCGCGGTGCTCGCCGACAGCTTCCTGGTCTTGGCCGGCGGGGTCGGCACCCTGGAAGAGATGAGCGACATGTGGAGCCGCGCCCAGTTGGGGGGTCTCAGGAAGCCGATCGGCATCGTCAACACTGCCGGCTACTACGACGCGCTGCTGGCGATGATCGACCGCATGATCGACGACGGTTTCCTGCCCGCCGGGCAAAAGGACTGGCTGGTCGTCGCCGACGATGTCGACAACGTGCTCGACCGACTCGCACGGTACGCACCGGGCAACGTGTCGAAGTGGATCTGAGGGCGCCCGCAAGCGGGCCTGAACCGCGAGTAGATCAGTGACGTTCTCCGCCGCCTTCCCGCTGGCGCGCGCTGCGCTGTTTCGTCTGGACCCCGAAGTCGCGCATGCGGCGACCATGCGTGCCCTCAATGCGATGGCCGCCACCGGAACTACCCGCCTTGTCGCCGCGCGCGTGCCCGACGACCCGCGCACCGTCATGGGCATTCGCTTCCCCAATCCGGTCGGGCTGGCCGCTGGAGCGGACAAGAACGGCGAGTGCATACCCGGCTACGGCGCCCTCGGATTCGGCTTTCTTGAACTCGGCGGGGTAACGCCTTTAGGACAAACCGGCAACCCGCAGCCGCGCGTATTTCGCCTGCCGCGCGCGCGCGCGGTCATCAATCGCCTGGGATTCAACAATTTCGGCGTCGACTTCCTGCTCGCGCGACTGCGGGCCGCACGCTGGCCGGGTGTGATCGGTGTCAACCTCGGCAAGAATCTCGCCACCCCGCTCGAGCGCGCAGCCGACGACTACGCCACCTGCTTCGAAAAACTGCATGCGCATGTCGCATTCGCGACCATCAACGTCTCGTCCCCCAACACCAAGAATCTGCGTGCGCTGCAGGACGAGGATGCACTCGCCCCGATTCTCAAGCGCATGAAGCGCGACCAGGCGCGCTTGGCCGACCGCGATGGACGTTATGTGCCGCTGTCGATCAAGATCGCCCCGGACCTGGACGCCGCGCAAGTCGAGACCGTCGCGCGACTGGCCGTGCACCACCGCATTGATGCAATCACTGCAACCAACACGACTGTTGCGCGCCTGGGGGTCGCCGGACTGCCGCATGCGGAGGAGACCGGCGGACTCTCCGGCGCGCCAGTCTTCGAGCCATCCAATCGCGTGATTCGCGAACTGGCTCATCACCTCGATCGGGCGCTTCCGATCATCGGTGTCGGCGGCATCATGAGCGGTGCTGACGCACGCGCCAAGATGGAAGCCGGCGCCAGTCTGGTGCAGTTCTATACCGGACTCATCTACCGCGGCCCGGCGCTGATCGCCGAGGTCGCGTCCGCACTGCGCGGGCGCTAAGCTGGTCGCGGCGCCGCGCCTGAGCCGCGCGCGGCAGCATGGCGCGCCTGGCGTCGCGGCAGGCGTGTCACCGCCTGCGTCGCCGAGACAGTCGTCCCGGCGAATTCGAACGAACCCTTGCCGCCGGTGGCCATGTAGTCTTTCTTGAGACTTGCCCCGACTTCGCCGGCCGGCAGGCCGAGCGCGTCGACCAGATGCTCGCCGACCAGGCGAAACAGGCGCTCCATCGCGATGCCATGTGTCTGACCGTCACGCGCATAAAGCCAGTCGGCAAGGCGCATGAAGCGCGCGAATCGGGATCCTGCCTGGCGATCGAGCAACCACGGCAGGGTCGCTGCGAAACGTCCGGAGTTGGCGATCAAGTCCCAGTAGCGGGCAAAGCGCCCGATCCGCTGCATGTCCTCGAATCCGATCGCGCCGGTCGCCAGTACGTTGTACGGCGGATCCGGGTTGTAGCGCATGGCGTACGCCTCTGAATGCCGGATGATCGGCGTACCACGCAAACGCTTGAGAACCCCAACCTGAATCTCGTGCGGCCCCAGGTCGCAGAGTGTGTCGAAACCGCGCGCGAACGACGCGAGGTCCTCCCCTGGCAGGCCGGCGATCAGATCGACATGCAGGTGTGCGCAGGAATGCTCGCGCAGCCAGCGAATGTTGGCGGCGGCGCGCTCATTGTCCTGGCGGCGAGAAATGCGCGCCTGTACTTCCGGATCGAAGGTCTGGATGCCGATCTCGAACTGAAGGGTGCCGGCAGGAAATCGCTTGATCGACTCCTTGAGCACATCGGGCAGGTGGTCAGGCACGACCTCGAAGTGAACAAAGCAGGGATCCTCTGGCGCCGCCTCGATGCGCGCCAGGAAAAAATCGAGGATCGCCCGCCCGGTGCGCGGATTCAGGTTGAACGTACGGTCGACAAAGCGGAACACCCGCGCGCCGCGGCGATAAAGGGCGTCCATGTGCCCGAGGAACAGCGCCAGGTCGAAGGGCCACGCGGTCTTGTCCAATGCTGACAGACAGAACTCGCATTTGAAAGGGCAGCCCCGTGAGGCCTCGACATAGAGATTGCGCTGCGCGATGTCACTGGCATCGTACAGGTCGTAGGGCATGACCAGGCTGTCGAGTGGCGGCTGTACGCCGGCGTGCACCTTCATCAGGGGGCGCGGCCCGTCCAGGATCGCATTGACCAGATGTGCGAAGGTCACTTCGCCCCAGCCAGTGACGACATGGTCGGCCAGCGCGCAAATGCGCTGCGCTTCGGTTTCGTAGCTCACTTCCGGCCCGCCAAGGACCACCTTGACATGCGGGGCGACGGTCTTCAGGATCGCGACGATGCGTGTCGTTTCCTCGACGTTCCAGATGTAGACACCAAAGCCGACAACGCGTGGCCCTGTCGCCAGAATTCGTTCGACCGCGACCTCTGCCTTGACACCGAGCACGAATTCGATGATCTGCGCGTCATCGCGGCGCGCGCCGAGGTTGGCGTGCAGGTAGCGCAACCCGAGAGAGGCGTGCGAATAGCGCGCATTCAGGGTGGTCAGGAGTATGTCGGCCATGGGCGGCGCGATTCTACGCGTCGCATGCACGCGACTTGCGATAATCGTCACCCCAGATCAGCCCGGAGCGCTAGCATGGACCGTCGCTTGTTTCTCAACGCCGCACTGCCGGCCGCATTCGCCCCCGCCGCGCTGGCGCAGGGATCGGGTGCCCAGCCCTGCGTGCCGACCCGCACGGCCGACGTTGTGTACGAGCCGACACCGCTGGCGGTCGTCGAAACCCTCATCAGTGCCGCCAAGGTCGGCGCTGGCGACCGCGTTTACGACCTCGGTTGCGGTGACGGCCGCTTTGTGGTGGCCGCCGCGCGACGCGGCGCGCAGGGACTGGGGTTCGACCTCAATCCCAATCTGGTCGAATGGGCCACCGCGAATGCGCTGGCCGAGCGCGTCGATGACCGGGTGCGCTTCGCGGTGCGCGACATCTTCACCGTCGACCTTTCTCCGGCCAGCGTGATCACCCTGTACCTGTTGCCGGAACTCAATCTCAAGTTGCGGCCCAAGTTGTGGAAGGAACTGGCCGTCGGGTCGCGCATCGTCTCCAACGCCTTCGACATGGGCGACTGGGCACCAGACCGCAGCTTTGATGTGCCGACGCGCTACCGCAAGGCCTATCTCTGGACCATCAAGCCGGAGCACAAGCGCGCATGAGTTCGAACTCTGCGCGCATGCCTCTTGTGTTCTTCGGCCACGGCAGCCCCATGCTGGCGCTCGACGATGGCGCCTTCCCGCGCGCCTGGCGCGCCATCGCTCGGGCAATGGCGCCTCCGCAGGCGATCCTCATGATCTCGGCTCATTGGTGCACTGCGGGGCTCGCAGTCACCGCCCAGGATCGGCCTGCGACGATCCACGACTTCCAGGGCTTTCCGGCGGAACTGTACGCCCTCGACTATCCAGCCCCGGGCTGCGCTGACCTGGCGCGTCGGGTGCGCGCAATGCTCGCGCCGTTGCCGGTGGCGATGGATGAGGCCTGGGGCCTGGACCATGGCACCTGGTGCGTCCTGCGCCATGCCTATCCGGCCGCTGATGTTCCGGTCGTGCAGCTGTCCCTCGACCTGAATCAGCCAGCCGGTCATCACCTTGAAGTCGGTCGGCGCTTGCGTGAATTGCGGGAGACCGGGGTGCTCATTGCGGGCAGCGGCAACGTGGTGCACAACCTGCGTGCCATGCGTAAAGGCAGCAACGTGCCCGCCTATCCGTGGGCGACCCGCTTCGAGTCCAAGGTGCGCGCAGCCCTTGTTGCCGGCGACGAGGCTGCCTTGCTGCATCTGGTGGATGATGATGCGGATGCGCGCCTGGCCAACCCGAGTCCCGAACACCTCTTGCCGCTCCTCGTGATAGCCGGAGCGCGCCATCACGCGGAGCCTGTCACTTTTCCTGTTTCCGGCATCGACATGGGGTCGATCAGCATGCTTAGCTGCATCTGGGGAGGCGCGGCTTGAAATTTGCGCACCTGGTGCAGATCAACGACCCGTTCAATCCGCTGATCGACCCGCTTACGCGCGAGCAGGTGTGGGGCGGCCTCAAGCTGCGCGCCCTCGACCCGCAACGGTTTTCCGCGAACATCGATGCCGCCAGGCTCGTCGAACAAGGCCCCGACTGGGTGCGGCGCGAGCTGCGCTTCGGCTCGTTAGTGGTCCATGACACCGTGCGGTTTTTCGCTCCGGATCGCCTGTGTGTCGAGGTCGAACCGGAGCTCGCCGTCGCGCGCTCGCGCATGATCACCACGATCGAGGCTCCGTACCCCGGGCAACTGTTCGTGCGCTTCGAGTACGAGACCGGCGTCCCGCCCGGTAGCGCCCCGGCCGGCGAGTTCTATGAGGGCTTCGTCAAGCAGGCCTATGTCGCAGCCGACGTCGACGCGGTGCGCCTGATACGCCGCCTCGCTGCCCAAAGCGAGCTGTAGGGCGGTCTCAATCTGCGCCAGGCAGTTCGATCCAAAACGTCGAGCCCTCGCCGAGGGTCGATTCCACCCCGGTGCTGCCGCCCATGGCCGCCACCAGGCGATGGGCGATGGACAGGCCCAGGCCGCGCGCACCCTGGCGAGACGATGCGCCGCCTTCTCTTGCATAGGTGTCGAAGATCCCGGGCAGAAGATCCGCCGCGATGCCCAGCCCGGTGTCGGTCACGCTGATGCGCGTGAAGCCGGGTGAGCCGCCCGCTGTCGCAATGGTGACACTGCCGTCATCGCGATTGAATTTCAGCGCGTTCGAGATCAGGTTCATGAGCACTTGCTTCAAGCGTGTCGCGTCGGCGCAAACGAATACCGCGGGCGTGTGACGCAACCGATTGTCGATCACGATGCCGCGCCGTCCCGCCGGCAACTCGACCATCGCCAGCGCAGCAGCCACGGCTTCGCCAACCCGCACCGCCTCGATCCGCAGCTCGAGCTCGCCAGCCTCGATGCGCCCCATCTCTATGGTTTGGTTGATGAGCGCCAACAGGTGATCACCGGCAACGAGAATGCGCTCGACATGTCCGCCCTGGGTGTGCGACAAAGGCTCGTCTCGGTCGAGCTTGAGCACTTCGGCGTAGCCGATCATCGCGGCCAACGGTGTGCGGAATTCGTGGCTGACCGACGCCAGAAACGCCGACTTGGCACGGCTGGCTGCCAGCGCGTCGCGATGCGCGGCGCGCAAGCGCACACGTGACTGTTCGCGTTCGCGCAGCACCAGCGCGGCCGCGATTACTGTCAAGAGGGCCGAGGACAAGAGCGACAGCAGCAACATCTCGTCGACCAGCTCCCCGGGCAGGATCGATGCCGGCGTCCAGTCGCGCACCGTGGCCACATAGAGGAGCACCAGCATGACAGCAAGCAATGCGGCAGCTCCCCCCAGCAGCGGGAGGTTGCCGAAAATCGACAACAGCGCGAGCAGCGCCAGCGCCCACGGCAACACCACGGAATTGATACCCCCGGTGACCCATGCCCAGGCGCCGATCAGAGCAATGCCGGCCAGGGTGCTGAGCATGAGGCCGGCAACGATGCGTCCGGTCGCCCGCATCAGCGCGATGCCCGCCAGCGGGATCACCAACGCCACCGCAAACATGGCTACCTCGACTGCTGCAGGCGCGCTGCGCAAGAGCAGAAACCCTACCAGCAAGCCTGCGAGGGTTGCCGAGATCGCCAGCAGCGATCGCACGACTGCACGTGCCTGCTGCCTCGCCGCGGCATCGCCGTGGAGCGCAGGCGCGATCAAGGCGTCGAGAAGAGACACGTCGATGCGCGGCCGAGCGCCTGGTCAGGCGGGTCGCGGTGAGTCCAGAAGGCGCTTGAGTTCGCCGCTCTCATCGAGGCGCTGCAAGTCCCCCGCCCCACCGACCAACACCCCCTTGATGAACACCATCGGCAGCGTCGGCCAGCCGCTCCACATCTTGAGCGCGCCGCGCAATCGCCAGGCGGACAGGTAGCTGCCGTATTCGAGGTAGCGATATACAAGGCCGCGCGCTTCAAGGAGCTTTCTCGCCTTGCGCGGAAACGGATTCTGGCGCATGCCGACGACCACGATATCGTCGGCTGCGATGGCAGCCTCGACCTCGCGGACAACCGCCGAGCGGTTGCCGGCGACGAAGTCGCGAATCGCCGGGTGGATGCGCGATTCAGGAAGAATGGAGCGGGGCATGCGATTTTCGCGCGCAGCAGAATCGGGGGTAACGCAAGTCTAAACGCCAAGCGGCTTTCCGGCCGCACTCGTGTGACGCGCTTTGATGCGCCCCACGCGCCACAACAGAATGATCACGATCGTCATATTGAGGAGGTTCCAGCCGACCCCGTTTAAAAATGCCGCCCGATACGAACCGGTGAGGTCGAAAACAACGCCTGACATCCAGCCACCCAGCGCCATGCCCAAAAGGGTGAACATGATTACGGTGCCCACCCGGGCGCCCGCATCGGCCGGAGCGAAGTACTCGCGCACAATGATCGCGTAGGCAGGAACAATTCCGCCCTGGAAAAGGCCGAAGAGAGCGGAAACCAGGAATAGCGACCAGAGCTCGTCGAACGGCAGGAAAAGCAGCAACGCCACGCATTGCAGGGCAGACCCCAGCAGCAGGGTACGCAGCCCGCCGATACGATCACAGATCGCGCCGGAGATAAGGCGGCTGACGACACCGAACCCAAGCATCAGCGAAAGCATCTGCGCCCCGCGCGCGGCCCCGAAGCCCAGGTCGCCGCAATACGCGACGATATGCACCTGGGGCATGGACATGGCCACGCAACAGGCGATTCCGGCGACACACAAGAGCGCCTGAGCCTGCCCCGGTTTGAGGCCGAAAGGGCGGTCGGATGCCAGTGCGCTGCCGACCTGCACCACGCTTTGGGCCGGCGGCGGGCGCACACG
Source organism: Burkholderiales bacterium (assembly GCA_046160545.1). GTDB lineage: Bacteria > Pseudomonadota > Gammaproteobacteria > Burkholderiales > JAEUOS01 > JAEUOS01. The sequence continues at coordinate 30,991 of JBJXGS010000184.1, read as the reverse complement.
CATGGTCAGCGCCAGCGCACTGATGCTCACCAGCGCGAAACCCGCCAGCGCCAGGTAGGTCTGGCGCCAGCCGATCGCCTCGATCAGCGCCTGCACGATTGGCGGCCACACCGTACCGGCCAGATAGTTGCCGCTGGCGCACACCGCCACTGCGATACCGCGGCGCTTCTCGAACCACAACGATGCATCTGCGATCAAGGGTGCGAATGTCGCGGAACTGCCCAGGAGTCCGATCAGCAGGCCATGCACCAACATGAAACCGAGAATTCCGGTCGAGAAGGCGGCGGCAGCGAAACCCAACGACAGGCTCACTGCGCCGACCAGAAGCGGCAGCATGATGCCGAAGCGGTCCGCGAGCCGCCCCATGATGACGCCCCCGACGCCAAAGCCAATCATCAGCAGGGTGTAGGGAAGCGACGCATCGCCGCGCGCAACACCAAACTCGGCTTGTACCACCGGCAGGACGACCGGCACGACGTACATGCCGGCGCCGCCGATGGTCATCAACGCAAGTGCGACAACCAGGCGCCAGGCGGCAAAACGTGAGTCGATGAGCTCGCGGCCGGCGACGACGGCTCCCGTCATGACGAAGTGTGACCGCGCCGGAACGGCGTCAGCGGCTGATGCAGGGAAGACACGGCGGGCAGCTTACACCGCCCGGGCGTGGGCAACTTTCAGGCGCGCAGAAACGCCGGGGTCTCCGGGCCGACGTCAGCCAGCTCCGCGGGACGGCGCTCGGCCGTCCCCGAGCGCAACAGGGGCACCGACTTCAGGATCGGCGTCGGACGCGCGTGCACCACGTTGCCTGGTTGCGAGGTCGAGACCGGCGCAGCCGGCGCCAGCGCCGCCTCCGCCATGGTGGTGTCGACCCAACCGGTTATCGCGCCCCACTCGGACAGGTACATGTCGATGCTGCGATTGCGCGGAAAATCGAACATCGAAAGACCTTGCTCCAGGCAGCGGGCGTAGATTTGCGCCTCCTTGATCGTCCCGAGATGCAGGATGCCCTCGCTGCCGGCCCAGGTTTCCAGCAACTGCGCATTGCGCGTGCGCCCGTCGATGCGCATGCCGACGCTGGCCAGGCGGCATTTGCCCAGTTGCACGCGGGGCAGCCCGCGCAGTTCCTTGATGCAGTCGGCGGCGGCGCGACGGTCGAACAAGGATGGTGTCGCGGGAATCAGGATCGCATCCGCGTACATGGCCACCTTCATGAGACCAATACCTTGAAAACCACCAGGGGTGTCGAGTACTACATGCTTGACCCCGGCCGGTGGACGCGCAAAGTTGCGATCGTCGATGGTCCAGCCGTGGATCGGTGGACGTGTCTCTGGGCGCAGCCCCAGCCAAAGGCGCGAGGACTGCTGGCGGTCCACGTCGCCCAGCATGACCTCGTGACCCTGGCCGGCCAGATAGGCGGCAATATGGGTGGCCAGCGTCGACTTGCCGGTGCCGCCCTTGCGATTGACGACTGCGAAGACTGCCATGGTGTGCGAAAGATCCCCAGTTTGCGAAGGGTTCCGCCAGGCGCGCGCAACAGGCGCGGCCTCACATTAGGCAGCACGTTAACAAATTTCTCCAAGCCTTTGTAATACCTGGGATTAAGAATGTTGCAATAAAGCAACGGTCACTTGAGCTTAACGCCATCAGGCCAATTGGTCAGTCTGGCTTCAACTTGGCATCGCTGACCAGGCGCACCCAGAACTTCGCATCCTCGGCCACAAAGGCGGCGAAGTCTTCCGGCGACTTTGAACCCGCGACTTCTGTCCCTTCACGCGAGAAGGCCTGGCGAATCTCGGGCTGCGTAAGAACAGTCGCAGTGGCTTCCGCCAGTCGCCTGGCGATCGGGGCCGGCGCTGCTGCCGGCAGGAACAAGCCGTACCAAAAGCTGATCTCGTAGTCCGGTAGCCCGGCCTCGACCATTCCGGGCACCCCGGGAACGAGGCTGGAGCGTTGGCGGCTGGTGATCGCAAGTGCCGCGAGCCGGCCCGCCTGCACCATCGGCAAGACCGATGGCGGCGTGCCGAAGGTGACCTGCGTATCGCCAGCGACGACCGACTGCACCGCCGGCCCGCCGCCCTTGTAGGGTACATGGACCATTTCAACCTGGGCCAGGCGGCTGAACAGCACGGCCGACAGATGCGGCGCCGAGCCATTGCCCGAGGTAGCGTAGTTGAGCTTGCCCGGAGACTTTTTCGCCAAGGCGATGAGCGCAGCTACCGAGTTCACGCCCAGCCCGGTATTGACTGCGACCACCAGCGGCGAGGAGGACACGCGCGCCACTGGGAGGAGGTCGCGCACTGAATAACCCAGTTTGGGGTTGATCGCCGGGTTGACCGAGATGCTCGACGGACTCGCGAGCAGGATTGCATAGCCGTCAGGCGCTGCCTTGGCGACGTGGTCAGCGGCAATCGACGAGCCCGCCCCGGCGCGGTTCTCGACCACGACGGCCTGACCGAGCACGCGCCCCAGGGGATCGGCCAGGGCGCGTGCGACGTAGTCGGCGGCTCCCCCTGGTGCGAACCCGACGACCAGGCGCAATGGCCGCGCAGGCCAGGCTTGCGCAGCTGCTTGCGCAGTGCATCCAGCAGCGATGAGCGCAGCGGCGATGCGGACCAGGGATGGTTTCATGACTTGTTCTCCGGATAGCGTGTCACCGCAACATGATCGCAGGCTGCACAAGCAAGCCAAGAAGGACGACAGGCGCGTCCACGCCGAAATCAAACCGGCACTTCAGGGGACCCGCATGTTACCCGGGCTGCCTGATTGCGCTTAAGCGCTGAAGAAGTCCTTGACCTTGTCCATGAAGGACTTCTCGCGGGGACTATGCGTGCCGTCCTTGCGGTTGATGTCCTCAAACTCGCGCAGCAACTCCTTCTGGCGCGCAGTCAGGTTGACCGGAGTCTCCAGAACGACATGGCAATACAGGTCGCCGGGCTGGCTGGAACGAACGCCCTTGATGCCCTTGCCGCGCAGGCGGAAGGTACGCCCGGACTGCGTCTCTCCGGGCACCTTGATCTCGGCAACACCATCGAGCGTCGGGATCTCGATCGCCCCGCCCAGGGCTGCGGTGGCAAAGCTGACCGGCATTTCGCAATGCAGGTCGTCACCCTCGCGCTGGAACACCGTGTGCGCCTTGATCGCAAGCTGCACGTATAGGTCGCCCGGGGGCCCCCCGTTGACCCCAGGCTCGCCTTCGCCGGACAGGCGGATGCGATCGCCTTCGTCGACTCCGGCCGGAATCTTGATCGCCAGCGTCTTCTGCCGCCGCACCCGGCCAGCCCCATCGCAGCTCTTGCAGGGATCGGTGATTACCTTGCCGCTACCGTGGCACTTCGGGCAGGTCTGCTGGATCGAGAAAAAGCCCTGCTGGATGCGTACCTGCCCCGCACCGTTGCAGGTGCCGCAGGTCTTGGGAGAGGTGCCCGGCTTGGCGCCGGTACCATGACAGGTCTCGCACGCCTCGATCGCGGGAATGCGGATCTTGGTCTCGTATCCGCGGGCCGCCTGCTCAAGCGTGATTTCGAGGTTATAGCGCAGGTCGGAGCCGCGATATACCCCCGAGCCGCCGCGACCGCGCCCGCCGCCGCCGCCGCCGAAGATGCCTTCGAAGATATCGCCGAACGCGTCGGCGAAGCCGCCCATTCCGGCGCCAGGTCCTGCACCGACCGACGGATCGACTCCCGCGTGACCGAAGCGGTCGTAGGCCTGGCGCTTGGATGCGTCCGAGAGAACCTCATAGGCCTCCTTGGCCTCCTTGAACTTTTCCTCAGCGGCCTTGGAGGCCTCCCCCTGGTTGCGGTCGGGGTGATGCTTCATGGCGAGCTTGCGATAGGACTTCTTGATGTCCTCGTCGCTCGCGTCGCGGTTGACACCGAGTATTTCGTAGAAGTCCCGTTTGGCCATGCGCTTGCCCCGTCAACATGAACGACTGCGCCGGATTGCCGGCGCCGCGTCTTGCAACGCCGCGCCGGCAATCCGGCCTTGCTTACCAAGCGCCCACTGAAGCGTCAGGCGCCGCTACGGCCGATCAGGCCTTCTTGTCCTTGACCTCGGTGAACTCGGCATCGACGACGTTGGCGTCGTCCACTTTCTTCTCGGCTTTCGGTGCTGCGCCTTCGGCCGCTCCGGCAGCGGCGCCGGCCGCCCCAGCCTGCGCGTCTGCGTACATCTTCTCGCCGAGCTTCTGAGAGACGGTCATCAACGCCTGGGTCTTGGCTTCTATGGACGCCTTGTCGTCGCTCTTGATCGCCTCTTCGAGGTCCTTGATGGCGGACTCGATGGCGGCCTTCTCATCAGGCACCTTGTCGCCATGCTCGATAAGCGCCTTCTTCATCGAATGCACCAGCGTGTCGGCCTGATTCTTGGCCTGCACCAGTTCGATCTTTTTCTTGTCCTCGGCGGCATTGGCCTCGGCATCCTTGACCATGCGCTGCACCTCGTCATCCGAGAGCCCCGAATTGGCCTTGATGGTGATCTTGTTCTCTTTGCCGGTCGCCTTGTCCTTGGCGCTGACATGCAGGATGCCGTTGGCGTCGATGTCGAAGGTCACCTCGATCTGCGGCATGCCACGCGGAGAAGGCGGAATGCCCTCGAGGTTGAACTGGCCGAGACTCTTGTTGCCGCCAGACACTTCGCGCTCGCCCTGCAGCACGTGGATGGTCACCGCCTGCTGGTTGTCGTCGGCCGTCGAGAACACCTGGCTGGTCTTGGTCGGAATCGTCGTGTTCTTGGCGATGAGCTTGGTCATGACCCCACCCAGGGTCTCGATGCCCAGGGAAAGAGGAGTCACGTCGAGCAGCAGCACGTCCTTGCGGTCGCCGGACAGTACCGAACCCTGCACCGCCGCACCGACAGCGACGGCCTCATCGGGGTTGACGTCCTTGCGCGGCTCGCGGCCGAAGATCTCCTTGACCTTCTCCTGCACCTTGGGCATGCGCGTCTGTCCGCCCACCAGGATCACGTCCGAGATGTCGGACAGCTTGACGCCGGAATCCTTGATCGCGGTCAGGCAGGGGCCGGCGGTCTTCTCGATCAGGTCCTCGACCAGGCTCTCGAGCTTGGCGCGGGTCAGCTTGATCGACATGTGCTTGGGGCCCGAGGCGTCGGCGGTGACGTAGGGCAGGTTGATCTCGGTTTGCTGCGCTGAGGAAAGCTCGATCTTGGCTTTCTCGGCGGCCTCCTTCAGGCGCTGCAGCGCAAGCACATCCTTCTTCAGGTCTATGCCCTGGTCTTTGCGGAATTCGTCGCACAGGTAATCCATGATGCGCTGGTCGAAGTCCTCGCCGCCGAGAAAGGTGTCGCCGTTGGTCGAGAGAACCTCGAACTGCTTTTCGCCGTCGACGTCGGCGATCTCGATGATGGAGACGTCGAAGGTGCCGCCGCCCAGGTCGTAGACGGCGATCTTGGAATCGCCCTTGCCCTGCTTGTCCAGGCCGAACGCCAGGGCAGCCGCGGTCGGCTCGTTGATGATGCGCTTGACCTCAAGCCCTGCGATGCGCCCGGCGTCCTTGGTCGCCTGGCGCTGGCTGTCGTTGAAGTAGGCCGGCACGGTGATGACAGCCTCGGTGACCTCTTCGCCCAGGTAGTCCTCGGCGGTCTTCTTCATCTTGCGCAATACCTCGGCTGAGACCTGCGGCGGCGCCAGTTTCTTGCCGCGCACCTCGACCCAGGCATCGCCGTTATCAGCCTTGACGATTCCGTAAGGCATGAGCGAGATGTCCTTCTGGACTTCCTTTTCCTCAAAGCGCCGGCCGATCAGGCGCTTGACCGCGTACAGGGTGTTGCGCGGATTGGTGACCGCCTGGCGCTTGGCCGGGGCACCCACGGTTATTTCACCGTCCTCCATGTAGGCGATGATCGACGGCGTGGTGCGCGCACCTTCCGCGTTCTCGATCACCTTGGGCGTGTCGCCCTCCATGACGGATACACACGAATTGGTCGTGCCCAGATCGATGCCGATGATTCTTGCCATGATGGTCTCCGTGAATTCGGAAAAAGGAATGTGGTCAATATGCTGTCGCCGGACCCTTGATTCAAGGGCTGCGGCGCATTACGCGGAAGGGCCCGCGGACGCGCCTTCGCGCGGCTTGGCGACTGTCACCAGGGCCGGACGCAGCACACGCTCATGCAGCTGGTAGCCCTTTTGCAGAACCGCGATGACATGATTGGGGGGTGTATCGGCTTCGACCATCGAAATGGCTTGATGGAAGCGCGGATCGAACTTGGCGCCGGCCGGGCTGATTTCCACGATGCGCGCCCGTTCGAAGGCCGCGACAAGCTGCTTCAAGGTCAGTTCGACCCCACTTTTCAGGGTCTCCACGGCCGCGCTGGAATCGGCCAATGCCGCCTCCAGGCTGTCCTTGACCGGCACTAGCGACTCGGCAAAGGACTCGGACGCGTATTTGTGGGCATTGGAGATGTCGGTCTGAGCACGCCGCCGCGTATTTTCAGTCTCGGCCTTGGCGCGCAGGAAGTCTTCGCGGGCCTGGGCCAGTTCGGCCTCGAGTTCGACCACACGCGCCTCGATTGTCTGAGGTTGCGAGGGCGCGGCTGAGGGGGCTGCACGCGACGCTCCCGTGGCGGATTCAGCAGCGGGAGGCAGGTCATCAGGCTTCTGCCCGGGCTTGGCTTCTTCGGTCATGCGGAACTCCGACTAGGGACTTTTCGCCCGCCACCAGCAAAAGACCATTGCCGGCGAAAGGGCATTGGTCAGTCATGATGGGGGCACCGCGCGGACTTTCAAGCCCGGGCATGAAAACTCTTGAATGAATTTGAGCAAAAGGCGCTTTCCCGCTATAATCAACGGCTTCGCCCGATTTTTCGACGGTCAGCCTGATGGGTCGTTCGTCGGTGGTGCCCCACCGGGCGAATCTTGCCGCACTCACGCATTGCGCCTGGCACGGCGCGTTGTTCGCGGAGGCGGCCTAGTCAAAACTAGTCCACAAGGAGCGTCAATGCGTCACTACGAAATCGTCTTTATCGTCCATCCGGACCAGAGCGAACAGGTCCCCGCGATGGTCGAGCGCTATCGCGCACAGGTCACCGCCGGCGCCGGCAAGATCCATCGCATCGAGGATTGGGGGCGGCGCCAGCTGGCCTATCCGATTGCCAAGATCTTCAAGGCTCACTACGTGCTCATGAATATCGAGTGCGACCAGAAAGTGCTCGACGAACTGGAGCATGGCTTCAAGTTCAATGATGCCGTGCTGCGCCATCTGGTGGTGCGCATGAAAAAAGCGCACGTCTCCCCCTCCCCGATGATGAAGGAGGAGAAGTCCAAGAACCTGACCGCGGGTCCCGCTCCGCAGCCCGCGGAGGCGCCGGCCAAGGCCGCTTGAATCCCGGGGTGACGCCGGCATCCGGAACCAATCGCATCGTTATCGATGGCAGCGTCGTCGCCCGCGACGCGATGCGTTACACGCCGGCAGGCATTCCGATCGTCGAGATGACCCTGTCCCATCAGTCGACCCAGAGCGAAGCTGGCCACAGCCGGCAGGTCGATTGCGAGATACGGGCCGTGGCGGCGGGTGATGCGGCGCGCAAGCTAGCCCATCTCGCCCCAGGGTCCCGGGTCAGAGCCGAAGGATTCATCGCACACCCCGGAAAAAGCCATTCCAGACTTGTATTGCACATCAACGAAATCGAATTCATCTAGGAGAATCACATGCCCCCACCCGGACGTTCAGGCGGCCGCTTCGGCAAACCCGGCGCCAAGAAGCGCGACAACCCCAACAAAGGCCTGTTCAAGCGCAAGAAGTTCTGTCGCTTCACAGTCGCCAAGGCGGAGTGGATCGACTACAAGGACATCGAAGTCCTCAAGGACTTCGTCCAGGAGAACGGCAAGATCATGCCGGCGCGCGTGACCGGCACCAAGTCCGGTTTCCAGCGCATGCTGACCGACGCCATCAAGCGTGCGCGTTACCTGGCGCTCCTGCCTTATACCGATCTGCACACCGTACGCTAGGAGACAGACCGCCATGCAAGTCATCCTCATGGAAAAGGTGGCCAACCTGGGCAACCTGGGCGACATCGTCAAGGTCCGCGACGGCTTTGCGCGCAACTTCCTGATTCCGCAAAGAAAGGCGCGTCGCGCCACCGAGGCGAACAAGGCCGAGTTCGAGGCCCGACGCGCCGAGCTGGAACGGGTCGCAGGCGAGAAGCTTGCCGCAGCGCAGGTGCTGGCAGCCAAGCTCGACGGCCTGATGGTGCAAATCACCGAAAAGGCCGGTGTTGACGGACGCCTGTTCGGCTCGGTGACCAACTTCAACATCTCCGACGCCCTGGTCCGCCAAGGTTTCGAGGTCGAGCGATCGCAGATCCGCATGCCTGCAGGCCCGATCAAGCAGGTCGGCGACAACGACATCGGCGTGCAATTGCATACCGACGTGGTGGTCACGATCAAGGTTTCGGTGCTGGGCGAAGCCGCGTAAGCCAAGCAATTCAACCACTTGGCGAGAGGCCGCCCGAGAGGGCGGCTTTTTTGTTTGTGATTTGCCTCCCAATTGGAGAAAATGCCCCGCATGTCCGCTGTCATGCCTACCCTTGTCGCGCGCAACACATCGCCCCCAGACGCTCAAGTCGAAGCGCTCAAGGTCCCGCCACATTCCATCGAGGCCGAGCAGTCGACCCTGGGAGGCCTGCTGCTTGACAACCAGTCCTGGGATCGCATTGGCGATCTGCTGCGCGATGACGATTTCTATCGCGCCGATCATCGACTGATCTGGCGCCACATCTCGCGCCTGATCGAAAAGGGGCGACCGGCCGATGTCATCACGGTGTTCGAATCCCTGGACGCCGAGAAGAAGGCCGATGAAGCAGGCGGCCTGGCCTACCTGAACGCACTGGCGCAAAACACGCCCTCTTCGGCAAATATCCGCGGCTACGCGCAAATCGTTCGCGATCGGGCGGTGTTGCGCAAGCTTCTGATAGCCACCGACGAGATTGGCACGCTTGTCTTCAACCGCCAGGGCCGCGAAGTGCGGCAGATACTGGACGAAGCAGAGTCACGCGTGTTCCAGATCGCCGAGGATGGCGCGCGCGGACGCGCCGGGTTTGTCGAGATCGGACCGCTTTTGATCCAGGTGCGCGACCGCGTTCAGGAATTGCACGACGCCAACAGTCCGGACGTGACCGGACTCGCAACCGGATTCATCGACCTCGACCGCAAGACCTCGGGCCTGCAGCCCGGCGATTTGGTGATCGTCGCCGGGCGACCGTCGATGGGCAAGACCGCGTTCTCGCTGAACATCGCCGAAAACGTCGCGACCGCCGGAGGCATTGTGGGCGTGTTTTCGATGGAGATGGGTGGCTCGCAACTGGCCATGCGCATGCTGGGTTCGATCGGGCGCATCGACCTGCATCGCCTGCGCACCGGGCGCCTGGATGACAGCGAATTCTCGCGTTTCGCCACCGCCTTCGAACGGCTGCAGGCGGCCAAGCTGCACATCGACGAGACACCCGCGCTGACCGCCCTGGAGTTGCGCGCCCGGGCACGCCGTCTGCACCGCACCTACGGCAAGCTCGACCTCATCGTCATCGATTACCTGCAGCTCATGTCGGCAAGTTCGCAAGGCGAGAACCGCGCCACCGAGATTTCCGAAATATCGCGCTCCCTCAAGGCCCTTGCCAAGGAACTCACCGTGCCGGTGGTCGCACTGTCGCAGTTGAATCGCAGCCTGGAGCAACGTCAGGACAAGCGGCCGATGATGAGCGATCTGCGCGAGTCAGGCGCTATCGAGCAGGATGCCGACGTCATCCTGTTCATCTACCGTGATGAGGTCTACAACCCCGACAACCAGAACGCGAAGGGTGTGGCCGAGGTGATCATCGGCAAGCAGCGCAATGGGCCGATCGGCAAGGTCGAGCTGGCGTTCCTGGGCGAATACACCAAGTTCGAGAATCTTGCCCGGACCGGCGCGTACTGAGTCCCTAGCCGGGCCGACCATGGGTGTTGCACCCGGGCCAGGCGCCCCCCTGGCCGACTGGCTGACCTACGTCGAGAGCACCCATCCCAGTTCGATCGCGATGGGCCTGGACCGCGTCCGGCGCGTGTACGAGCGCCTCGGCGTGCAACTGGACTGCCCGGTCATCGTCGTCGCAGGCACCAATGGCAAGGGTTCGACCTGCGCCATGCTTGACGCGATCCTGCGTGCCGCCGGCTATCGCAGCGCCCTGTATACCTCGCCGCATCTCATCTGTTTCAACGAGCGCGCGCGCATCGACGGCCGCGACGTGGATGACGCCACGCTGGTGCGCGCACTGCACCGGGTCGAGACCGCACGTACCGACGGCGAAGCGGTGGCGCTGACCTACTTCGAGTTCACGACCCTTGCGATCCTGCTGGTGTTTGGCGAGGCGCGGCCGGACTGCGCGGTCCTGGAGATCGGACTGGGCGGACGCCTCGATGCGGTCAACATCATCGATGCGGATTGCGCGATCCTCACCAGTGTCGACCTGGATCACCAGGACTATCTGGGCGAAACGCGCGAGGCCATCGGCTTCGAAAAGGCGCACGTGTTCCGCGCCGGACGCCCGGCAGTGTGCGCCGACCCGCGTCCGCCCGCAACCGTGGCTCAAGTAGCAGGACAGATCGGTGCCGATCTCCTGCAACTGGGACGCGACTTCGGTTACGCGGGTCAGCATGACCGGCAAGTCTCACAATGGAAATTCTGGATGCATCGAGCAGGCGAGGCGCCGCTGACACGCAATGGCCTGGCCTATCCGGCACTGCGTGGCGCCAACCAGTTGCTCAACGCCGCGGCGGCATTGGCGGCGCTCGAGGCGTTGCGCCACCGCTTGCCAGTGGCCATGCAGGCGATTCGGGAAGGTCTGCTCGCGGTCGAATGGCCGGGTCGATTCCAGTTGCTGCCCGGGCGACCGGTCATCGTCCTTGATGTGGCGCACAACCCGCACGCGGCGGCGGCGCTGGCAGACAACCTTTCCAACATCGGCTTTGCCTCGCACACCCACGCCGTGTTCGGCATGTTGGCCGACAAGGACATCGCCGGCGTCGGGCGACAGCTGGGGGGACGCATCGACAGCTGGCATGTGGCTGCACTGCCGGGTCCGCGCGGTTGCGACGCATCCAGGCAAGCACGCGCCTTGCGTGCTGGCGGCGTCGCAGGGGAGATTTACGAGTACGCCGATCCCGTCACCGCATTTGCAGCCGCACAAGGTGCCGCCAGCGAGGGTGATAGAATCGTGGTCTTCGGTTCATTCCTGACAGTCGCCGCAGTTTCCCAGGCGCTGCGCCGCCCTTCTCCCGGTATCCCCTCCGACGATGGCGGCTCCCGAGTCCGCAAATGAAGTCTCCCCTCTTGTGCGCCGCGCCCGCCGCCGCCTGATCGGCGCCATCGCGCTGGTGCTGGCCGCCGTGATCGCGCTGCCGATGATTTTCGACAGCGAACGCAAAGGCGTCGACAGCGAGGTCTCGATACACATCCCGAGCCAGGACGTCCTGCCAGCCAAGCCTCCCGCTGCCGCTGCGGTCAAGCCAGGAGTGGTCGAACCCGCCGCGCCGCGCGAGAGCGGTACGGCGACAAAGCTGCCCGAGATACCCAAGCCGGCAGTGCCCCGCATCGATCCCGCAGCCTCGCCGCCGCAGCCTAAAGCGGACGCGCCCGCCAAGAGCGGCCCGACAGCCAAACCGGAAGCGCCGCGCAAGGCGGAGGCAGCAGCCAAAGGCGAGGCCGCGAAAGGTGCCGCGCCCGCAGCCCCGGTAAAACCGGAGGCCAAGGGCGAACCCCCGGCAAAGAGTGATGCACAACGTGCCGCCGCAATCCTGGAAGGCCGTGTGCCGCCGGCAGGTGCGGGATTCGCTGTCCAGGTAGGTGCCTTCAGCACCGAAGACAAGCTGCGCGAAGCGCGCGAAAAGCTCCAGGCCGCCGGGTTTCGCACCTACACCGAAAAAGTGACAAGCCGTGAAGGCGAACGCACCCGAGTGCGCGCCGGGCCTTTCGCCGCCCGCGACGCCGCCGAGGCGGCGCGCGACCGCATCCGCGAACTCGGATTCGGTACTGCAACTGTGGTCGTACCGGAAAGCGCGCGCCAGTGACCCTCTTCGACTACGCGATCGTGGCCATCCTCGCGGCCTCGATCGCGGTTTCGGTATGGCGCGGTCTGATTCGCGAAATCCTTTCCTTGATCGGCTGGGTGGTCGCCTTCGTGGTTGCCAATGCGTTCGCCGGTGATCTGGCCCCATCCCTGTCCATGCTCCCGGGACATCCGGTGCTGCGGCTCATCGTGGCGTTTCTTTTGATCCTGGTGGTGTGCGCGATTGGTATGGCGCTGCTCAACTGGGTGTTGTTGCGCGCCATCCGGGCCTCCGGAATGACCTTGGCCGATCGTGGGCTGGGAGGGCTTTTCGGGCTGGCGCGCGGCGTCCTTATCGTGCTGTCGCTGGTCATTGTCGGCGGCATGACCAAGGCTCCGGAAATGCCTTTCTGGAAGGATGCGGTGTTCAGCCCCCTGGCGCAAACCGCGGTAAATACACTGCGCCCCTGGTTGCCTGAGGCGGTCGCCGGCCGTGTGAAGTTCTAGAATCATCGTTTCGACGCAGCGGCACAAGACAGCGCCGCAGCCCCCCGGATGACAAGCACTCGGAGAAGCACATGTGTGGCGTGATCGGCGTGGTGGCAGGAACCCCGGTCAATCAGTTGCTCTACGACGGGCTGCTGCTGCTGCAGCACCGCGGCCAGGATGCCGCCGGCATCGCCACTTCCGACGGCAGGTCGTTCCACATGCACAAGAGCATGGGGTTGGTGCGCGATGTCTTTCGCACCCGCAACATGCGCGACCTCCCAGGCACCCTGGGGATCGCCCATTGCCGCTACCCGACTGCCGGGTCGTCCAATCAGCCAGCGATGGCGCAGCCGTTTTATGTCAACTCGCCCTTTGGCATCACGCTTGCGCACAACGGCAACCTGACCAATACCGCTGAACTCAAGTCGGCGATGTATCGCCAGGACCTGCGCCATATCAACACCGAGTCCGACTCGGAGGTGCTCATCAACGTGCTGGCGCACGAACTGGAGGTGGCGACGCGTGACTTCCGCCTCGACCCCTCGGCGGTTTTCAACGCCGTTGCGCGAGTGCACCAGCGCCTGCGCGGCGCCTATGCAGTCGTCGCGGTCATCGCGGGATACGGCTTGCTGGCCTTTCGCGACCCCTATGGCATCAGGCCGCTCTGCTACGGACGCACTCCCTCCTCCACGCTGCCGGGTGGCTACGAGATCATGGTCGCCTCGGAGTCGGTCGCGCTTGAGGGGCTGGGCTATGAACTCGTGCGCGACATCGCCCCGGGAGAAGCGGTGTTCATTGACCTGGAAGGGAGGGTTTCTGCGCGTCAATGCGCGGAGCGGGTGTCACTCAACCCCTGCATTTTCGAGTTTGTCTACCTTGCGCGGCCCGACTCGCAGATCGACGGTGTTTCGGTCTACGCAGCGCGCCTGAAGCTGGGCGAATATCTGGCCGACAAAATCGCCTCCCTGGGATTGACCGATGAAATCGATGTAGTCATGCCGATCCCCGATTCAAGCCGGCCGGCAGCCATGCAATTGGCGCGCAAACTGGACCTCGACTACCGCGAAGGCTTCATCAAGAATCGCTACATCGGCCGCACCTTCATCATGCCCGGCCAGGCGCAGCGCAAGAAGACCGTGCGACAAAAACTCAACGCCATCGGAGTCGAGTTCAAGGGCAAGACTGTGCTCCTGGTCGACGATTCGATCGTGCGCGGAACGACCTCTCGCGAAATCGTGCAGATGGCGCGCGAGGCAGGCGCCGCCAAGGTGATCTTTGCCTCCGCAGCGCCGCCGGTGCGCCACCCCAATGTCTACGGCATTGACATGCCGACACGCCACGAACTCATCGCCACCGATCGCAGCGACGAAGAGATTGCGCGTGAAATCGGCGCCGACCGGCTCGTATACCAGGATCTGGACGCACTCGAGCGCGCGGTGCGTGACATCAATCCGCGCCTGACCAGCTTCGAGACCTCCTGCTTTTCCGGTCACTACGTGACCGGCGATGTGACACGGGAGTACCTGAGCGGCGTGGAGATCCAGCGTGACCAGAATCGCGACAACGGTATGGCTGACGACGCGGAGCCACAACTCGGCCTGGACTTGGCGACCGCATAGGACACCTGCGCGCCCTTAGGCGCGTATAATCCTTAAAGCGCCGATTTGAGCATCAGCTTGCGGGCGCGGAGGCAACTGACCTCCAACAAATACGGCTAAAGCGAGGGCAAACGAAAGTGAACCCGTTTTGGCTGCTGCCAACACGGGTTTTTCATTTGCAGGGATGGAAAAGAGATGGCCCACGACGAATTCGAGTTCGACACACGCGCCGTGCGTGCCGGACAGCATCGCAGCGCCTTCAACGAGAACTCCGAGGCCCTCTTCCTCACCTCGTCGTTCGTGCACGAATCCGCCGCCATGGCCGCCGAGCGTTTTGCCGAGCGCGCGCCGGGCAATGTTTACTCGCGCTTCACCAATCCGACAGTGGACGCCTTTGGCGAACGCCTGGCCGCGCTCGAGGGCGCCGAGGCCTGCGTTGCCACCGCTTCGGGAATGGCAGCCGTGCTCACATGTGCGATGGCACTGCTCAAGTCGGGCGACCACGTCATCTGCTCGAACGCGGTCTTCGGCAGCGTCATCACACTGTTCCAGAAAAACCTTGGTCGCTTCGGCGTCGAGACCAGCTTTGTGGCCCCGGGCGACGTAGCCGCCTGGCAAGGGGCGGTGCGGCCGACGACCCGCATGCTGTTTGTCGAGACTCCGTCCAACCCGACCATGGAGCTTTCCGACATCGCTGCGCTTGCGCAGGTGGCGCACGCGGCCGGCGCGCTGCTGGTCGTCGACAACTGCTTCTGTACCCCGGCCATCCAGCGCCCGATCGAATTCGGCGCAGACATCGTCATCCATTCGGCGACCAAATTTCTGGATGGCCAGGGACGCGTGCTGGGCGGTGCGGTTCTGGGCCGGCGCGAACTGATCATGGGCGAGGTGTACGCCTTCCTGCGCACCGCGGGCCCCAGCATGAGCGCCTTCAACGCCTGGGTGGTGTTAAAGGGACTGGAAACCCTGTCGATCCGCATGCGCGAACAATCGCGACGCGCACTGGACCTGGCACGCTGGCTGGAAGGCCACCCGCGTGTCAAGCGCGTGCTGTGCCCGGCACTGGAATCGCATCCGCAGTATGCGCTGGCACGCCGCCAGCAATCAGCCAGCGGTGAATTCCTCAGCGGCGCGGTGGTGTCCTTCGATGTCGAAGGCGGTCGCGAAGCCGCCTGGCGCGTCGTCGATCAGTGCCGGGTGATCTCGGTGACCGCCAATCTTGGCGACACCAAAAGCACGATCACACATCCGGCCTCGACCACGCACGGCCGCATCAGCGCTGCCGCGCGAGCCGATGCGGGGATCGGCGAAGGCCTGCTGCGCGTGTCGGTTGGCCTGGAAGCGGTGACCGACATCAAGGCGGATCTGCAGCGCGGGCTGGGCTGAGCGAATTCAAACCCGCGTCGTGCCCGCTACTTGTAGTGATAAAACCCGCGCCCTGTCTTGCGCCCCAGGTAGCCGGCGGCGACCATTTCCTTCAGTAGCGGCGCCGGCCGGTACTTGGGATCATTGAAGCCTTCGTAGAAGACCTCCATCACTGCCAGCATGGTATCCAGCCCGATCATGTCGGCCAGCGCCAGCGGCCCGATCGGCTGGTTGGTACCCAGGCGCATGCCATTGTCGATGTCCTCGGCGCTGGCCAGCCCCTCGGCCAGTGCAAAAATCGCCTCGTTGATCATCGGGCAGAGGATGCGGTTGACGACAAATCCGGGCGAGTTCTTCACGCAGATCGGCGTCTTGCCCAACCGGGTGGCCAGCGCCGCAGTGACCGCATAGGCTTCGTCGGAAGTCGCGAGCCCGCGGATGATCTCGACCAAGGCCATCAAGGGCACCGGGTTGAAGAAATGCATGCCGATGAAACGATCCGGCCGGCCGCTGACTGGTGCCAAAGCCGTGATCGAGATCGACGAGGTGTTGGTCGCGATGATCGCCTCGGGGCGCGCGATCGCGCCCAGCTCGGCCAGGATCTTGCGCTTGAGCGACTCGTTCTCGGTGGCGGCCTCGATCACGAAGTCAGCGGCGGCCAGATCCTGCATCACCGTCGTACCCTTGATGCGCCCAAGCGCTGCGGACTTCTCGGCCTCGCTCATCTTCTCCTTGCGGATCAGGCGGTCCAGGCTTCCTGCCACGGTTTTGATGCCGCGCTCGATCGCGGATTCATTGACATCGAGCATGAGAACCTCGATGCCGCTTACGGCGCAAATCTGCGCAATCCCGTTACCCATGGTTCCGGCGCCGACGATGCCGATGGTGGCTGGTGTCATGTTCTCAACTCCTGTTGCGTCAAGGGAATGTATTCAAGCCCGATGCTTTCCGATCCGACGCGCAGATAGCCAGGTCGGTGATCCCATTCGGGAAGCACCCAGCGCACCACCCTGCGGTTACCCACATCGCTGGCGTGGCGCGCCGGACGATGCGTATGGCCGTGGATCATGCGCGCCACGCCGGTCTCACGAAAAAGTGCGTCGACCGCGCCCACATCGACATCCATGATGGTCGCCGGCTTGGCGGACTTTTGAACTTCGCTTCTGGCGCGCAGCGCCTCGATCTCGTTGCGACGTTCGCTCAGCGGTCGCGCCAGAAAAGCACTCTGCCAAACTTGGCTGCGCACCTGGCGCCGAAAGGCCTGGTAGTCATGATCGCCGGTGCACAGGGTGTCGCCATGCAAGAGCAGAGTCGTTTCGCCGAATAGTTCCATCCGGTGCGGATCGGGCAGCGTCGCCATGCAGCAGCGTTCGGGGAAAGTCGCGCCAACCAGGAAATCGCGATTGCCCACCATCCAGTGCAAGGCTACTCCGCGCGCATGGGCAGCAGCGAAGGCATCGATGATGCGCCGGTGCAGTGGCGCTTCAAGGTCGTCATCGCCAACCCAGTAGTCAAACAGGTCACCCAGCACGTAGAGCTCGTCGCCGCGACCGGGCACCTGGCCCAGAAACGCCTCGAAGCGCGCCACCGTAGCGGGCCGGTCGACGCTCAAGTGCACGTCGGACACGAACAGCGCAACCATGGCGTGCCGCTTCAGGTCAATTGACGACTTCCGCCGTGTCGATCGTCACCGCGTCGTTGGGAACGTTCTGGTGGAACCCCTTGGTGCCGGTCGGAACGTCGCGGATCGTGTCGACCACGTCCATGCCTTCGACGACCTTGCCGAACACGCAGTAGCCCCAGCCAGTGCCGTTGGGACTGGTGAAGTTCAGAAAGTCGTTGTCCTTGACGTTGATGAAGAATTGCGCCGTGGCCGAGTGGGGATCTCCGGTACGTGCCATGGCGATCGAATAGATCGCGTTCTTCAAGCCATTGGTCGCCTCATTGTCGATCGTCGCGCGGGTTGGCCTCTGCTTCATGTCGACGTCGAAGCCCCCCCCCTGGATCATGAAGTTGTCGATCACGCGATGAAAGATGGTGCCGTCGTAATGACCGTCGGTGACGTACTGGACAAAGTTTGCAACCGTGTTCGGCGCCTTGGCGTCGTCGAGTTCGAGGACGATCTTGCCCTTGCTGGTGGAGAGAAGGACTCGTTTCATGGTTTAGGCCTCTGGCTGGGAAGGATGACTATTTCTTGGTCGCGTCGACGACGCGCACCGCTTCGATGACTACGGGGGTAGTCGGGACGTTCTGATGGCCCTGCGCATTGCCGGTGGCCACCCCCTTGATTTTCGCAACCACGTCGATGCCGCGCACCACGCGGCCGAATACCGCGTAGCCGTGGCCATCGGGTTGCGGCGCGTTGAGCATGGCGTTGTCGGCCACGTTGATGAAGAACTGCGCGGTCGCCGAGTCGGGTACGTTCGTGCGCGCCATCGCGATCGTTCCAGCGTCGTTCTTCAAGCCATTTCTGGACTCCAGCGGAATCGGCGCGCGGGTCGGCTTTTGCTTCATGCCGGTTTCGAAACCGCCGCCCTGGATCATGAAACCATCGATGACACGGTGAAAAATCGTGCCGTCGTAGTGCTTGTCGTTTACGTAGCGCAGGAAATTCTCGACGGTACGCGGCGCCTTCTCCGCGTTGAGCTCGATGGCGATCACGCCCAGCGAAGTCTTCATTTCGACCGTCTGCGCGTGTGCCGCAACGGCGCCCAGCAACAATGCGGCCAGCGCCGCGACATGCAGTTTCATTTTCGACTCCTTCAATCCCTTGATCATGCTGCACCCTCATCGACGATTTTCCAGCGCCCGCCATCCTTGATCCAGTACATGCGCTTCTTCATCTGGTTGGACAGGTTGTTGGACTTGTAGTCCTGATCGAAAGTGACGACGACCATGTCTTCCTTGCCCGGATAGCGGAACATGGAGAGGTTGGCGAGCGACAATTTGATCCAGGACTTGCCTGCATTGACGGCGCGCTTGCGCTCGTTCCAGGCCTTGAGGTTCATGCCGTCGGCCAGGAAATTACGCGCGTAATGCGCCATGTAGGCGCCGTGATCACGCCCTTCCCAGTCGACCCGCCACTTTTCGATCGCCGCGTTGAGCGCAGTGCGCTCGCTGTTCCAGTCGTCCTGCGAAAGCCACTCGACCTCCTCACTGATGATGACGGGTGTCAGCCCGACCTGGATCAAGCCGGCGATGGACTGGAAATCCACGTTGGTCAGCACCACACAGCCGTCACTGGCGCGCGGGGCGCGCGCGAAAGTGTCCTTCGGAGTACCGTGCAACCAGATCCCCGAGCCGCCGCGACCGTTGCGGCGATCCCAGTCGTTTGGGTAGTTGATCGGGAACGCCCCTTCGCCATAAAGGTCGGCAAGCTTGGCCTTGGGCAGGCTGGCCGTGACGTGATAGACGCCAAGCGGGGTCTTCTGGTCCCCTTCGCGAAGCTTGTCGACGCCGGCCTTGCCATAGCTGATGTAGTAGTCGGCAACGAAGCGCGGCTTGCCGCCGACGTTCTCATAGATATACAGGCGCGACTTGCGTGTGTCGACCACCACGGCATGCTTCTGGTCGGGACGCAGTTGCAACAGATAGCGCGGAATTGCATCGGCCGGCGGGCGCTGGCGGTACGCGGCAAGGCGCTGCCTGGCCTCTTCGCGCAATTCCCGCAGGCGCTCCGGCGGCCCATTGGGCGCCGCCCCCATGGTCCCGATCGGCCGTCCACGCGCCAGGAGCAGATCGCCCTTGATCAGGTGCGCCAGGCGATAGTTCGGACGCGCCGCGATCAGCGCTTCGGTACGCGCCAACGCCTCGCCGAGCCGGTTGGACTCGATGGCCTTGAAGATGCCGATCAGCGCCGCCTCGGCGTCAACGCCGCGCGGTTGGGCGGCGCTGCCGGCGGCAAGGCAGAAAAAGAACGCGGCGACGAGACAGCGCGACAAACGCAAAACCCGCAGCATCAGTTTCCGCTGCGCTCTTCGCGAATCTGCCACTTGCCGCCAGCCTTGGCGAGCACCAGGGTCTTGCTGCTGCGCGCGGTGACGATGTTGGACTTGTAGTTCTGCCTGAACCTGACCACTGCGACGCCGGACTCGGGGTAGCTGATCGCCATATCCTCGATGCGCACATCGATGCGCTTGGGTGCCTCGATGCGCTGCTTGCGGCTGGACTCCCACGCCTGACGCGATTCCCCGGCCGGCAACTTGAACTCGCGCGCATAGGCGGCGAGATAGGCGGGTACATCCTTCTTGCCCCACGCCGAGGCCCAGGCATTTACTGCCGCACGCACCTCGGCATCATCGGAGGCAGGTTTGGCCGGCGCTGCCGCAGCCGGCGGAGGTGGCGCGGAGGCGGTCGGCGCAGCCGCAGGTGCGGCAGCAGGGGCTGGAGCCGGCTTGGCCGGTGCAGGGCCGGTAACCGGGGGAGCAGGCGCCGGCGCGGGCGCTACGGCCGGCTTTTGCGCAATCACGGGCGGCGCGACTGGTGCCGCCGCCGCGGTTGCGGGCTTGCTTCCCGCCTGTGCCACGACAGGTGCACGCGGGCGCGCGCCGCCGATCAGGTCGCGCACCAGGGCCAGCTTGGTCTGGGCAACGGAATTATTCGAGTCGAGCTGCAACGCCTTGTCGTATGCCTGGCTGGCGAGCTTGGCATAAACGTCACCCAGGTTCTCGTGCGCCGTGGCGTACGAAGGATGCGTGCGGATCGCCATTTCCAAGGCCTGGCGGGCGCGCTCGAACTGTCCCTGGCCGGCATACAGCACCGCCAGATTGTTGTAGGGCTCGGGCAGTTCCGGGTACAGCTCGGTCAGTCGCGTGAAGACCGTGATCGCCTCGGCGCTCTTGTTCTGCTCGGTCAGGATCAAACCCTTGAGGAACTGTCCCTGCGCGTCGCGCGGTCGGCTCGACAGATAGGCGTCGACACGCTGGGAGGCCTGCTCAAGCTGCCCGGCGCGCAGCATTTTGCCAATGTCGGCGATCTCGTCGGCGCGCACTGCGCCGGCTAAGCCCAGCAGGACCACCGCAATGGCTAGGGTGGCGCGCAAGGCGGGCGATTGGGAGGCAAAAGTCATTTGTTATACTGGATTTCGATTGTCGCGCGCGTCTGGGAGACCTTGGCAGGCTTGAGGTCGGATTCGCAAATCGCGCCCTTCCCGCCTCGCCGTTGCCGTGGTGGAATTAACCCAAGCACTTGATTTTACCCAACTTCGGCCGGGCACCGCCGCAGGCCCTGAAGCCATGCTCAAGATTCACAACACGCTGACCCGCCGCAAGGAGGATTTCAAGCCCATAAACCCGGGCAAGGTCGGCATGTACGTGTGCGGCATGACCGTCTACGACTATTGCCACATCGGCCACGCCCGGGTGCTGGTGGTCTTCGACGCAGTGCAACGCTGGCTGCGCGCCTCGGGCTACGCGGTCACTTACGTGCGCAACATCACCGACATCGATGACAAGATCATCAGGCGCGCGGTCGAGAATGGCGAAACCATCTCGCAACTGACCGAGCGCTTCATCGCAGCGATGGACGAGGATGCCGCAGCCCTCGGGGTGCAGAAGCCCGACCACGAGCCGCGCGCGACCCGCTACGTGCCGCAGATGCTGTCACTGATCGGCAAGCTCGAGTCACGCGGCCTGGCCTATCGGGCGCCGGATGGCGACGTCAATTTTTCGGTGCGCGACTTCGCAGGATACGGAGCGCTATCGGGCAAGTCTCTGGATGACTTGCGCGCTGGTGAACGTGTCGAGGTCGGATCGGCCAAACGCGATCCATTGGACTTCGTGCTGTGGAAAAGCGCCAAGCCCGACGAGCCCGCAGAGACCCGCTGGGACTCGCCCTGGGGCGTCGGCCGCCCGGGCTGGCATATCGAGTGCTCGGCCATGAGCGCCGGCCTCCTGGGCGAATCCTTCGACATCCACGGCGGCGGTGCCGACCTGCAATTTCCACATCACGAGAACGAGATCGCCCAGAGCGAAGGCGCGCACGGGCATCGCTTCGTCAATCTGTGGATGCACAACGGCTTCGTGCGTGTCGATGACGAAAAGATGTCCAAATCCCTGGGCAATTTCTTCACCATTCGCGAAGTGCTCGCGCGTTACGACGCCGAAGTGGTGCGCTTTTTCATCCTGCGCGCGCACTATCGCAGCCCGCTCAACTATTCCGACGCCCATCTGGACGACGCGCGCGCCGGCCTGTCGCGGCTCTATACCGCCCTCAAGGCCGCTCCGGCTGAGGGAAACGCCGCAGATGCCATCGACTGGGCCGAACCGCACGCCGTGCGTTTTCGCGAGGCAATGGACGACGACTTCAATACGCCGGTCGCCCTTGCCGCGCTTTTCGATCTGGCGGCCGAGGTCAATCGCACGCGCACGGTCGGGCTGGCCCGCCAGTTGCGCGCGCTTGCCGGCTTGATGGGCCTGCTGACCCGCAGCCCGGACGAATTCCTCAAAGCGGGCGGCAATCAGGCCGCGGACGACGCCGGTGCGGTGGAAGCGGCCATCGCGCTGCGCGCGGAGGCCAAGAAAGCGCGCGACTTCGCCCGCGCCGATGCGATACGCGCGGATCTGCTTGCGCGAGGCATCGTGCTCGAAGACAAGCCCGGCGGCGCCACGGAATGGCGTCGCGCCTGACTGCGCGGCTGCAGCCGCAGACTATTGCGACGATCCGGCCATGATCAAGCCGCGCGACGGTTCGCTCTTCGCCTTCCTGCTGCGGTCTCCGTGGTGGGTGAGTTTTCTGATCGCACTGGGATTGTTCGCGATCGCGAAACTGTTCCTGCCGGCAGCCTACGCGATAGCAACCACCCTGCCCTTTCTTGGCATCGGCGCCTGGGTCGCCTGGAAGCAGTCCAAGATCCCGGGCCAGGCCAAGGTGGACGCGACCATGGAGCGCCTGCGCGGCATGGGATGGAACGAGTTCTCCACCGAGGTCCAGGAAAGCTTCCGCGGCCGCGGGTACGAGGTGGCTCCGGCACGCGGCGTCGCCGACTTCACACTTACCCGCGACGGCTACGTCACGCTGTTGGCCTGCAAGCGCTGGAAGGCCGCCCAGACCGGGGTCGCCCCCTTGCGTGAGCTGGCCGAAGCGCAGCGAGCTGCCGAAGCGCGTGCTGCGATCTACGTGACCGCCGGAGCCGTCGCCCCGGCGGCGATTGAATACGCCGCTGCCAACGACATCACCGTCCTCTCCGACCTGGGCCTGACCCAGCACCTCGCGGAGGCGCGCCGCGCTGCCAAATAAGTCGCTCAGGCCGCCTTCGCGTCGCCAGCCACCACACTGAACTGGAAGCCGCCGCCGCGTGCATCCACGCGAATGGTGTCCTTGGGAGCAAAGCTGCCGTCGAGCATGCGCTTGGCCAGCGGATTCTCGATCGAGGACTGGATTGCGCGCTTGAGCGGCCGCGCCCCGTAGACCGGATCGAACCCCGCCCGCGCGATCTCGGAGAGAGCCGCCTCGGTCACGTCCAGCGTCATGTCCATGCGCCGCACCCGCTCTTCGAGGCGCTTCAACTGGATGCGTGCGATCGCCTTGATATTGATCTCGTCCAGCGCATGAAAGACGATGATTTCGTCGATGCGGTTGACAAACTCGGGCCGGAAATGGCTTTTGACCTCGGCCATGACCGCGATCTTCATGACCTCGGCGTCGTCGCCGGCCATGCTCTGGATCTTGTGCGAACCCAGGTTGGAGGTCATGACGATCACGGTGTTGCGAAAGTCCACCGTGCGTCCCTGGCCATCGGTCATGCGCCCATCGTCTAGCGCCTGCAGGAGCACGTTGAAGACGTCCGGGTGAGCTTTCTCGACCTCATCTAGGAGGATCACGCAGTAGGGCTTGCGGCGCACCGCCTCGGTCAGTTGCCCGCCCTCGTCATAGCCGACGTAGCCGGGCGGCGCGCCGATCAGGCGGGCGACCGAGTGCTTTTCCATGTACTCGCTCATGTCGATGCGGATCATCGCGTCCTCCGCATCGAACAGGAACGCAGCCAAAGCCCGCGTCAACTCGGTCTTGCCGACGCCGGTAGGCCCCAGGAACAGGAAGGAGCCGTAGGGCTTCTTCTCGTCGGCCAGGCCGGCGCGCGAGCGGCGGATCGCGTCGGCGACCAGGCGCACGGCCTCGTCCTGACCGACCACGCGCTCATGCAGCTTGTCCTCGATCTTCAGGAGTTTGTCGCGCTCTCCCTGCATGAGCTTGGACACCGGAATGCCGGTGGCACGCGCGACCACCTCGGCGATCTCCTCGGCACCAACCTGCGTGCGCAATAGCCGCGGCCGCTCTCGAGTGGCGTTGCTGGTTTCAGCCTGTTTGAGTTGCGCCTCCAGCTTGGGCAGCTTGCCGTACTGGATCTCGGCCAGCTTGTCGAACTGCCCCTTTCTTTGCAGCTCCGCCATCTGCGCGCGCAGCCGCTCGATCTCTTCCTTGATCGACTGGCTGCCGACGACCTGCGATTTCTCCGCCTTCCAGATCTCCTCCAGGTCGTTGTACTCGCGACCGAGCTTGCCGATCTCTTCCTCGATCAAGGTCAGGCGCTTTTGCGACGCCTCGTCCTTCTCCTTCCTGACTGCCTCGCGCTCGATTTTCAACTGGATCAGGCGTCGGTCCAGCTTGTCCATGGCCTCGGGCTTGGAGTCGATCTCAAGCTTGATGCGCGCCGCGGCCTCGTCGATCAGGTCGATGGCCTTGTCGGGCAGGAAGCGGTCGGTGATATAGCGATGCGACAGCTCGGCCGCGGCGACAATCGCCGGATCGGTGATGTCCACACCATGGTGCAGCTCGTATTTCTCCTGCAGACCACGCAGGATCGCGATGGTCGACTCGACCGAGGGTTCGGCGACGAGCACTTTCTGGAAGCGCCGCTCGAGGGCCGCATCCTTTTCCACGTACTTGCGATACTCGTCTAAGGTGGTGGCGCCGACGCAATGCAGCTCCCCCCGCGCCAATGCGGGCTTGAGCATGTTGCCGGCGTCCATCGCGCCTTCGGCCTTGCCGGCGCCGACCACGGTGTGCAGTTCGTCGATGAAGACGATGGTCTGGCCTTCATCCTTCGCCAGGTCCTTGAGCACGGCCTTCAGGCGCTCCTCGAATTCGCCGCGGTACTTGGCGCCGGCGATCAGGGACGCCATGTCCAGCGACAGCACGCGCTTGTTCTTGAGGCTCTCCGGCACCTCGCCATTGACGATGCGCTGCGCCAGGCCCTCGACGATCGCCGTCTTGCCAACCCCTGGTTCGCCGATCAGGACCGGATTGTTCTTGGTGCGTCGCTGCAGCACCTGGATAGTGCGGCGAATCTCGTCGTCGCGTCCGATCACCGGGTCCAGCTTGCCGGCGCGCGCGCGCTCGGTCACATCGATGGTGTACTTCTTCAAGGCCTCGCGCTGGCCTTCATCTTCCTGCGAGCCGACTTTGGCGCCGCCGCGCACGGCGTCAATGGCCGCCTCGAGCGACTTGCGGGTCGCGCCGGCGTCCTTGAGCGCACGCCCCACCTCACCCTTGTCGTCAACGGCAGCGAGCAGAAACATCTCGGAGGAGATGTAGTCGTCGCCGCGCGCCTGCGACTCCCGGTCAGCGAGATTGAGTAGCTGGCTGAGCGCACGTGAAACCTGCACGTCGCCGCCGTGACCTTCCACCTTGGGCAGGCCGGCAATTCGGCCTTCGAGGCCGGCCTTGAGGCGCTGCGTCTGAACTCCGGCACGTGCCAGCAAGGACGCGACGCCATCGTCGCCCTGGGCGAGCATGGCCGCGAGCAGGTGTACCGGCTCGATGAACTGCTGGCCCTGGCCTACGGCCAGGCTCTGCGCCTCGGAGAGCGCCTCCTGGAAACGAGTGGTCAACTTGTCTGCACGCACGGAATCTCTCCTGAATCAGGGAACCTGCAGTAGAACATGAGGATTCTGTGACAATTTTCAAGGCTGCGGGCGTTTTTCGGCGATTGACGCAGATCAAAATGCGCTAGCATGGTCGAATGCAGATCCATCAGTTGCAGGTTGTCTTCGATCCTGCGGAGGACCGGCTGCTGTTGCGCGTCTCGACCACCGATGGTCAGGAGATCCGCGCTCACATGACGCGACGCTATGTGCGCCTCTTGTGGCCCGAATTGTTGCGCATAGCCGACGCCGGTGTCGCGCTACGGGCGCCGGCAGCGCGCCGCGAGGTGCTGGCCTTCGAACGCGAAAAGGCGTTGGCGCAAACCGACTTTTCGCGCCCTTTCGAGCACCCCAGCGGCGCGCCGCGCAGCTACCCCTTGGGCGAGGCCCCCTTTCTGGCCACCCGGGCACGGGTGAACGCCGCAGGCCCCGGCGCGTATCGGGTCAGTATTGATCCGCTGGCCGGGCGCGGCATCGAGATCGCCCTGGATGACCGCCTGTTGCACTCACTTCTGCGCCTGATCGAGTCGGCGGTGCGCGCGGCTGAATGGAACCTGAATCTGGAGCCGATCGCGCCGCCGCCGGGGCCCGGTCCCGACGCCGGGCAGCCCACGCGGCTGCTCAACTGACCGGGCGAGCCAATGTTTGAGCTGACCGAGCGCATCGGCAAGTACGACGTGGTCGGCGAACTCGGTCGCGGTGCGACCTCGCGGGTGTACCTTGGCCGCGACGGCTTCGCAGGGCGTGAAGTCGCGATCAAGGTATTCGATTTCAGCGACGATGCTCCCGACCCGCGCGGCCGCTCCATGCGCCGCAAGGCCTTCATCGCCGAGGCCGGCCTGGTCGGCCGCCTGCAACACCCGCATATCGCGGAAATCTACGATGCCGCCAGCGAGGACCGGGTTTCCTATGTCGTCATGGAGTATGTGGCCGGCGGCACGCTGGACCAGTACGCCGAGCCGGACAAACTCCTGCCCCTGACCCGCGTGGTCGAAATCGTCTTCAAGTGCGCGCGCGCGCTCGAGGCGGCGATGCGCCAGGGCGTGATCCATCGCGACATCAAGCCCGGCAACATCCTGATGACCGCCGGCGGTGACATCAAGATCTCCGACTTCGGCGCCTCGGTGCTGGCCAAGAGCGGGGTCGACACCACGCGCGCCATGACCGGCACCGGCGACACCGTGATCGGCTCGCCAGCCTACATGTCTCCCGAGCAGATCCGCAACGAGAACCTCACGCACCAGAGCGACATCTATTCACTGGGCGTGGTCATGTATCGCCTCATCACCGGACGCCTGCCCTTTGTCGCCAGCAACCCCATGGGCCTGGTCTACGCGATCCTCAATACCGAGCCGGCACGCCCCTCCGAATTGCGTGCCGGCCTGCCGCGCGTGCTCGACGCCATCATCGGCCGGGCGCTCGCCAAGACGCGCGATGAGCGTTACGCGCACTGGGCTGACTTTTGCCGCGACCTGACCCAGGCTTTCGCACAGCTGCGCAGCGAGGACGCCGAGACTTCCGACACCGAGCAGTTCGAGGCGCTGCGCGCACTGCCCTTTTTCGCCGGTTTTTCCGATCCCGAACTGTGGGAACTGGTGCGCATCTCGACCTGGCGACGGGCACAGAGGCACGAGGTCATCATCCGCGAAGGCGACCAGGGCGACGCGCTGTACGTACTCGTCGAAGGCGAGGTCGACGTCTCGATCCGCGGCCAGAAGGTCGGATCGGTCAAGCGCGGCGGCTGCTTCGGCGAGATGCTTTATTTCCAGGATCAGATCACCCGTCGCAGCACCACCATGACTGCCTATACCGATTGCCAGATCATCGAGCTCAAGGCCGGCGCCATGCGTACCGCCAGCGACGGCGTGCAGGCCGAATTCAACAAGGCCTGCATGCGCGTGCTGCTCGACCGCGTCGGCAATATCAACGCGCGCTTCGCAATGCTCAAGGCCGGCAGCGACTGACTGGCAGCGCGCCGCCCGCGGCGATCAACCCGCCAGGGAGCGCCAGGCGACGATGCCGGCGAAGGTCGCAATCAGGGAACCGGCCAAATGCAGCGCCGCGTGCGTGGCGGCCGCACCGATGCGCCCAGCCATGAGCAGAGCCACTCCCTCGCTAGAAAATGTCGAAAAAGTGGTCAGCGCGCCAAGAAATCCGGTCACCAGGAACAGGCGCCACTGCGCGTCAAGCAGCGGGTGATCGCTGAACGCCGCGACGGCGAATCCAACCAGGAGACCACCGAACAGATTCGCCGCCAGGGTACCCAGCGGCAGCCAGGGGTGCATGGGATTGAGCCAGAGTCCGAGCAGCCAGCGTGCCCAGGCCCCCAGTACCGCACCCACCCCGACAGCCAGGAAGCCGGCTGCGTTCAAGAGCCGGCTTTCCATCGTTCGGCGGCCACGTCGTCGGACGCTCGCGCCTCGACCCAGCGTTCGCCACCGGAGGTGGTCTCCTTTTTCCAGAACGGCGCCTCGGTCTTCAGATAGTCCATGATGAACTCGCAGGCCGCAAAGGCCTCGCCACGATGCGCGCCGAGCGCTACGACCAGCACGATCTGGTCACCCGGAAATAGCTGGCCGACCCGATGCACGGCGAGGGCGTCGAAGATGTCCCAGCGCGCGCGCGCTTCGGCAATGATCTTTTCCAGCGCGCGTTCAGTCATTCCCGGATAGTGCTCGAGAGTCATCGCTGCAACGCCATCGCCCTCGTTGTGATCGCGCACGGTGCCGACGAAAGTCGCGATTGCACCGATCGCACGCGCGCGCTCGCCCTGTGCCGCGCGCAGTTGCGCCACCTCATGCGTCAGGTCGAAGTCCTGTTTCTGTACCCGTGCGGGCATGTGCTTTAACCCCCGGTGACCGGCGGAAAGAACGCGACCTCGTCGCCTTCGCTGATCGCAGCCGTTGCTGGCGCCATGTCCTGATTGAGCGCAGCGCGCAGGTTGCGCCCGGCGGCAAACTGGGTCGCGTAGGGTCCGCCGCGTGACGCAAGGTGCGATCGCAACTCGCCAATGTTGGCCACCCCGGACGGCAGGGTCAAGGATTCACCGGCCTGCCCCAAGGCTTCGCGCAGGCCGGCAAAGTAGAAGAGATGGATCTTCACCTGACCAAACCCGAAAAAGGCAGAAAACGCACGGACTCCCCGCGCCGAATCGCTTGCGCCGGCGGGTTGTCGATCAACCCGTCACCCCACACCGTCGAGGTCAGCACGCCGGAGCTCTGGTTGGGAAACAGGTCCAACCCGCCTTCGGCGTTCATGCGCGCGCGCAGGAACTCGCGCCTGCGATCCGGACGCTGCCAATCGAAATCCGCACGCAGGGTCAAGGCGCGCGGCGCGGTGTCGGCGACGCCCGCGCGCCTCAATATGAAAGGCCGCACGAAAAGCAGGAAGGTGACGAAGGCCGAAACCGGATTGCCCGGCAGGCCGATGAAGTCCGCATGGCCCCGGGCATTGCGCACCCGTCCATGGGCCAGGGGCTTGCCGGGCTTGACCGCGATCTGCCACAACGTCAGCTCACCTTCGGCCTCGACCGCGGGTCGCACGTGATCCTCTTCGCCGACCGAGACGCCACCGCTGGTGACGATCAGGTCATGTTCGCGCGCGGCCTCGCGCAGCACCTCGCGGGTCGCCGGCAGCGAGTCACGCACAATGCCGAAGTCGGTCAGCGCGCAGCCCAGCCCGCGCACCAGGCCCGACAAAACAAAGCGATTGGAGTTGTAGATCGCCCCGGGCTTGAGCGCTTCGCCCGGCATGGCCAGCTCGTCGCCGGTGAAAAACACGGCCACCTTAAGCCGACGCCTGAGCGGGATTGTGGCGACTCCCACCGAGGCCGCCAGGCCACAGGCCTGCGGCGTCAAGAGCGTGCCGGCCTCAAGAATGGTTGCATCGCGGCGAATGTCTTCGCCGGCGCGGCGCACCCACTCACCGGCCTCAGGCACATGGTTGACAAGGATTGCATCGCCGTCGGCAACACACTGCTCCTGCATGACCACCGCATCGGCCCCCGGCGGAATGCCCGCTCCGGTGAAGATGCGCGCTGCGCTGCCCGGCAGGAGCGGCGCGGGGACGGAACCAGCCGGCACGCGCTGCGACACGGGCAGGCGCGTGCCTGGTGCCGGCACGTCGGCGGCTCGCAAGGCATACCCATCCATCGACGTGTTGTCCTGGGGCGGCACATCAATGCGCGAGGTGAGCGGCGCGGCCAGCACACGCCCGAAGGCATCGATCGTGGGCACATGCTCGATGTCTTCCACGGGATGGGCGGCGGCGAGCAGCGCAGCGAGCGCCTCGTCCACCGAGAGCATGGCCGGCTTCATGCGCGCGAGGAAAGGGAAAGGTGACGCATTATAAATTCGGCAACCTGCTGCGCATTGTTGATGTCGAGCACGGGCAGTGCGGTGGCGATGTGTGCGTCGCTGGCGACAGCCACGATATTGGCGTCCTCGACATGCAGGAGAGGTTTGCCAAGCGTAGGGCGATGCACCTCCAGCTTGGGGATCGCGGCGCGCTTGAACCCCTCGACCAGCACCATGTCGCACGGCGAAAAGCGTGCGATCTGCTGTTCAAGCGTGGGTTCGGGCGCGCCGCGCAGTTCGTGCATCAGCACCCAGCGCGTGTCGGAAGTCACCAGCACTTCGCCCGCGCCCGCCTCGCGGTGCCGAAACGAGTCCTTGCCCGGCTTGTCGATGTCGAAGGCGTGGTGCGCATGCTTGATGAGCGCCACCCGCAGCCGCGCAGCCACGAAGCGTGGAATCAGCTGCTCGATCAGGGTGGTCTTGCCTGACCCCGAAAAACCGGCGAATCCGAATATCTTGGGCATGCCAAAGAAATGGGGTCAGACCCCATTTGTCTCCTGGGTGCGCGGCTGACCCGCTAAATGGGGTCAGACCCCATTTTCTCGATGATCCGTTTGACCACGTCGGCGGAAGCGGGAACTACCTGGAAGTGCTGCGGCAGCTTCTCGATATCCGCAAAACCCGGCGGACGCGGCGGCTTGATGCCAAGGGCCTCGACGATGGTCTCCTCGAACTTGGCCGGCTGGGCGGTCTCCAACACGACCATCGGAATGCCGGGCTCCCGATGCTCTAGCGCAACCTTGAGGCCGTCAGCCGTATGGGTGTCGATCATGACCCGATGGGTCTCCCAGGTATGACGGATGGTGGCAAGGCGATCGGCGTGGCGGCTCGAACCCGACACGAAGCCATATCGCGAGAGGTGCTGGAACCAGGCGGCGCCTGAGGCATCGAAGCGCCCCGACTGATCGATCTGCCGCCACAGGTCGCGCACCGCCGCAGGGTCGCGCCCGGTCGCATCGAAAACAAACCGCTCGAAATTCGAGGCCTTCGATATGTCCATCGACGGGCTTGAGGTCTGCCTCGTCTCGGCGCTGCCGCGCACCCGGTACACGCCGGTTCGGAAGAACTCGTCGAGCACATCGTTCTCGTTGGTGGCCAACACCAGGCGTCGGATCGGCAGGCCCATCATGCGCGCCACATGACCCGCGTAGATATTGCCGAAATTGCCCGACGGCACGGCGAAAGAAACCTCTTCATCGTCACCGCGGGTGGCCGCGAAATAGCCCTTGAAGTAGTAGACCGTCTGCGCCAGCACGCGCGCCCAGTTGATCGAATTGACCGCGCCGATGCGGTA
>JBJXGS010000183.1:0-24652 GCA_046160545.1 Burkholderiales bacterium | reverse complement strand
TTCCATGCGCATGCGCAGGAGCCCAAGCAGCTCATCATCATCCCCGGCGCCAACCATGTCGATGTCTACGAGCCGCGCAATCCGGCGGTATTCCAGGTCGTGGTCGGCCACATGAAGGCGTTCTTCGATGCCAATCTGCGCTGAGTCCGCGAAGTTGCCCAAGCGCCGGAGTTCGACGTGAACGCTGTCGTCGCACCCGCGGACGGCAGCCGCTGGCGCAGCCTGGCGCCGTTTCCGGAACCCACCTGGGAGCTCGAGGGCGTCGAATGGGAAGGGCGCCTGCTTCTCATCGGCGGGCTCACCAACGCATGGGCCGCGAAGGGTGGCTGGCAGCCCAACCGCCTGGTCTACGAGTACCAGCCGGCATCCGACCACTGGGCGCGTCGCGCGTCCATCCCCCTGCCGCAGCACCATCTGGCACTGGCCGAATGCGACGGATTGATCTACGGTTTCGGCGGCTATCGCAAGCCCGCCGCCGGACCGGATGCGTGGGAACCGGTCGCGGATTCCTGGCGCTACGACCCGCGCGCGGACCGCTGGGACATCATCGCCCCCTTGCCGGGGCCGCGCGGCGCCGCCGCCGCGTGCGCACTGAATGGCCGCATCTATGTCGCCGGCGGTTCGGTCGCCTGCAAGCGCTCTGGCGAGGCCACACCGCGGCCGGACGCACCCCACGCGAGCCTGGGTGACGTGCTCGCCTATGACCCTAAGCGCGACCGCTACGAAGCCGTCGCGCCGCTGCTCACGGCACGCAACCACCACCTGCTGGAGTCCGTCGGCGGGCGCATCTACGCCCTCGGCGGCCGGGTCGGTTCCAGCAACGCCTTCACGCTCACCAACCGCATCGACCTGGTCGAGGAATACAACCCGGCGGACGATACATGGTGGCCCAGGGCACGCATGCTTGCCGCGCACGGCGGCATGGCCGCCGGGGTCCACGACGACACCATCTACGTCTGCGGCGGCGACAACCTGACCATGATCGAGAAGTACGACGCGCGTGCCGACGCATGGAGCATCGCCGCGCACCTGCCGCGCGCGCGCCTGGGCGCCTCGGGCGGCTGCGTGGGCGGGCGCTTTCACGTCGTCACCGGCCATGTGCGCACGCCGGAGGGCAGCACGCCCGTCGCCGATCACCTGGCACTCGAACTGAGCTGACGCGTCAATCGAGCGTGATGTTGAGGGAGCGCAGGATCGGCCCCCATTTCTCCGACTGCTGGCGCATGAAGCTCGTCGCTTCCTGCCGGTTCACCGGCATGGCCATGACATTGAGCGCCAACAGCTTCTTGTCGGTCTCGGGGCTTGAGGCGATCGCGCGCAGCGCCTGGTTAAGTCGATCCAGGATCGCCGGCGGCGTGCCGGCGGGCGCGGCGAGCCCGAAGTAGGTCGTGATGGTGACATCCGGATAGCCGAGTTCGGCCATGGTCGGCACCTCGGGCTGGGTGGGCCAGCGCTTCGGGAAGGCGACCGCCAGGGCGCGTAGCTTGCCGCTGTGCACCAGGTTGATGGTCGCGCCGTCGATCATGAAATCGATGCGTCCGCCGATCAGGTCGACACTGGCGTCGCTGGCGCCCTTGTATGGGACGTGCAGGAGCCGGGTGATGCCGGTCGAGCGGCGGAACACCTCCGCGATCAGATGGTTCGGCCCGCCGCTGCCGAAGGAACCGTAGGAGAGCGGCGTCGCGCTCTCCCTGGCGGCCTTGACGAGGTCCGCCACCGACCGGTGCGGCGACTGCGCGGCGACCATCACGTAGAGCGTGTTGACGCCCAGCATGCCGATTTCCGCAAAGCCATGCGGGTCGAAGCCCAGGTTGCGATACGCCCATTTGTTGAGGGCGTTGGTGGCGATCGTCGTCACAAGCAGGGTGTGGCCGTCCGGCGCCGCCTGGGCCACATGCGCGGCGCCGATGTTGGTCGCCGCTCCGGGCCGCGACTCGATCACGAAGGGCTGTCCCAACCGGTCCTGGAGTTCGCGTCCGTAGAGGCGGGCGAGGCTGTCGGACAGCCCGCCCGCCGGGAAGGGCACGACCAGGCGCACGGGGCGGTTGGGGTAGTCGGACTGCGCGAGCGCTGATGGCGCGGCGCCGATCGCGGCGCTGACGCTCAAGGCCAGCGCAACATTGAGGAGCCGGCGCATCATTCGAAGACGATGTTGAGCGAGCGCAGCACCGGCCCCCACTTGTCCGACTGCGCGCGGATGAAGTCGTTCATCTCCTGACGCGCCATCGGCATGGGCATCATGTTCATGGCCAGGAGGCGCTTGTCCATCTCCGGTTGGCTGGCGATCGCGCGCAGCGCTGCGTTGAGCTTGTCGGCGATGGGTGCGGGCGTGCCGGCCGGCGCCGAGAGGCCGAAGAAAGTCGAGATCGTCACGTCGGGAAACCCAGCCTCGGCCATGGTCGGCACATTGGGCTGGGTGGGCCAGCGCTTCGGGAAGGCCACCGCGAGGGCGCGCAACTTGCCCGACTGCACCAGGTTGACCGCCGCGCCGTCGATCATGAAGTCGGTGCGCCCGGCCATGAGGTCGATGTGCGACTCAGGCCCCTTGTAGGCAACGTGCAGCAGATCCTTGATGCCGGCCTTGGTGCGAAAGAGCTCAGTGATCATGTGGTTGGCCCCGCCGTTGCCGTGCGAGCCGTAGGAGAGGCCCTTGGGGCTCTCGCGCCCGGTGCGCACCAGGTCCTGCACGGACTGGAAGGGCGACTCGGGCCGCACCACCACGTAGAAGGTGTTGACCGCCAGCATGCCGACGTTGACGAAGCCGTCCGGGTCGTAGGGGAGCTTCTTGTAAGTCCACTTGTTGAGCGCGTTGGAAGCAATGGTCGCGACGAAGAGCGTGTGCCCGTCCGGCGCGGAAGTCGCCAGGGCGGCGGCACCGATGTTGGTCGAGGCGCCGGGCTTGAAGTCGGGCACGAAGGGTTGGCCCAGGCGCTCTGAGAGCTCCTTGGCGAAGAGCCTTGTCAGGTTGTCCGAAAGCCCGCCCGCGCCGAAGGGCACGATGATGCGCACCGGACGGGTTGGATAGTCGGACTGTGAGTACGCGGTTGCGCTGAGGGCAAGCGCCACGACGGGCAGGACACGGGTGACGAAGCGAAGGGCTGCGGCGTGGGCGGGCATGGTGCTCTCCGGGACGCGTCGGGTCTCCGACGCTCGCCGCGACTATAGGTAGCGCGCCTGGGAGCTTCAAATTATTTGAAGTGATCCGCGGCATCAGCAACCCTGATACCACCGGTCGCCGCCTCGCCGCGACGACTTAGGCGAGCTAGCTGCGGCGCCGGGGCCGGACGGCGCCTGCCGCGGGCGTCGTGCGCGCAGTCAGAGCGCGCCCGGCGCGATGGACACGCTCGACCTCGCGGCTCAAGTGGGCGAGAAAGGTCACTGCCGCCTCACCCATGGGCTTGCGCGCCGCCTCGATGACGAAGAGCTCGAGCAGCAGCGGCGGGTCGACGATCGGGTTCACGGTGTAGCGCAGCCCATCGAGGTCGCCGGCCAGCATGATGAGGGGCAGAATCACCGACCATTCGCCGCGCGCGACGAGGTCGAGCGTCCCCAGCATGGTGTCGAATTCCAGGCGGCGCTTGACAACGATGCCGTGCGCAGAGAGATAAGCCTCGATCATGCGCCGGCGCGCATTGGCCGGGCCCGGCACGGCCAGGTCCAGGGGGCCGAGGTCGGCCAGGCGCACGGGGGCGCGGTGCGTGAGCGCGCCGCCGCGGCCGGAGACCAGGAGCTCGGGCGTGCGCGCGAAGGGCAGGGTGCGCACGCCCTTGGAGCCGATGGCCGAGGGGACGATGGCGAAGTCGAGTTCGCCGCCGCGCACGCGGTCGGTCAGGTCGCCAAAATAGGAGTCGATGACGCGCACGTTGACGTTGGGGTTCTCGGCGGCGAAGCGTGCGTAGGCCGGCGCCAGCACCGCGCGCGTCATTACCGGGGTCATGCCGACGGTGATGTCGCCCACCCGGCTGGCCTGGAAGGGCTTGACCGCGCGCAAAGCGCGCTCGTTGGCGTTGAGGAGCTCGATGCAGGACGAATAGTAGGCCGTGCCGGCCGGGGTCGGGCGCACCGCACCGACGCCGCGCACGAAGAGCTTGACCCCGAGCGCACGCTCGAGCTCGCCGATGTGCTGTGAGACGCCGGACTGGGTGGCGTTCTCGCGCTGCGCGGCCAGCGTGAACGAGAGTTCCTCGCAGGCGGCGACGAACAGGCGGACGCTGCGAAGCGACGGCGTCATGGCTTGTCGGCGCGCGCCAGTGCGCGGAGGATCTTCTTCAAGGCGGCGACCTCGGCTTTGGAAAACGGTGCGAGGATACGCGCCTCGTGGCGCTTGGCCGCGGCCAGGAGGTGCGCCACCTTGGCGCGCCCGGCGGGCGTGACCGCGACGCGGGTACGTCGCGCGTCCTCCCGGTCGTCGCCGCGCGCGACCAGGTCGGCGGCCTCCATGCGGTTGACCAGCTTGGTCAAGGTCGGCTGCTTGGCCAGTACCTCGCGCGCCAGCTCGCCGACCGTCGAACCGGTTCCGTCAGAGAGGCTCGCGAGCACGCGCCATTCGAGCGACGACAGGCCGGCGGCCTTGACCTCGCGGCCGAAGTCCCGATAGACCGCGTAGCTGGCCAGCGCGAGCAGGTAGGACAGGTAGTCGTCGATGAAGCGCTTGCGCTGCGGCATGGCCTTGGAAGGGGCTGGACGGGGCTTGAGTTACATGAAATGTCATGTAATATAGGCCGATGGCCCCGTCGATGCAAGGTTCGCCGGCGCGCGAACCGGCGCCCTCTGCCGCAGCGGCCCCCGCGTTCCCGCCGCCGCTTCCGGCCGATCCGGAGCTGGCGCGCGCGCTGCGCGGCTCGCTCGGGCGCTTGCCGACCGGGGTCACGATCATGACGGCCGCCGGCAATGGCGCCGGGCCGGTCGGCCTTACGGCCAACTCCTTCACCTCACTTTCGCTGTCGCCGCCGCTCATCCTCTGGTCCTTGCGCGGCGATTCACCCAGCCTCATCGCCTTCGAGACCGACCTGCGCTTCGCGGTCAACGTGCTCTCGGAGGGCCAGGCCGAGCTGTCCCGGCGCTTCGCCTCGCGCGTCCCGGACAAGTTCGCCGACGTCGCCTATGCGCTCAACGAGTTCGGCGTGCCGCTCTTGCACGGGGCGGCTGCCTGGTTCGAGTGCCGCACCGTCGCGCATCACGTGGCGGGCGACCACGTGCTCTTTATCGCCCACGTGGAACGCCACGCCGCCACCGAGCAGGCGCCGCTGGTCTTCCATGCCGGGCACTATCGACTCCTCGGTGAGCCGTTGTGAAGGCGCATCGCCGCGACTGGCCCAAGACCCCGTGGACGGCACCGCTGGAGATCGCCCGGTTGTTGCAGCCGGTGTCGGGCAACACGGTCAATGGCGTCGGCGAGACCGAGAAGAGGAAGCCCCGCCAGGTCTTCTGGGCGCGCAATCCCGACGATGTCGTGCACGCCGACCTCTTGCGCGCCGTGGTCGGGCGCTTCAACGGCCCCAAGGTTTTGCACGAGGTCTATGCGCACGCCGACCGCGGCCCGCGCAAACCCGTGCCGGTCGCCGAGTCGCGCGAGCCGGCCGGCGCGGCTGCATTGACCTCGCGCGTCAAGGCTTTTGTGCTCAATGCGCCGGGTGGACGCCCGGCGGGATATCCCGAGGCGGGTAGCGAGGCGGAGCTGGTCGGCATCGCCGCCTTGCGCGGGGAATGGGTCTACGAAGGCAAGGGCAGCGGTCTGCCGTTCGTGGTGGTCATGGGCGTCGTCATGGACCATGCGCGGCTTTCGGAAGTTACGCCCGACCCGGATCGTCCGGTCAGCGCGCTCGAGGTGGCCGACCAGTACAACCGCGGCGCGCGCGTCGCCAACTACACTGCGCAGTGGATTCGCGAGCAGGGTTACGAGGCGCGCCCGCATTCCGGGCCGTGGGTTGGTTCACTGAACCTGGTTCCGGCGGCGCTGGCTGCCGGCTTTGGCGAGCTCGGCAAGCACGGCTCGATCATCAACCGTACATTCGGCTCGTCGTTTCGCCTGGCCGCGGTCGAGACCGACATGCCGCTTCTGGCCGACAGCCCGGATACCTTTGGCGCCGACGACTTCTGCTCGCGCTGCCGGGTATGTACCGATGCCTGCCCGCCGCAGGCGATTTCGCCCGTCAAGAGTTGGGTACGCGGCGAGCACAAGTGGTGGGTCGATTTCGACAAGTGCATCCCGTATTTCAACGAGACCTACGGCTGCGGCATCTGCATCGCCGCCTGTCCGTGGAGCACGCCCGGACGCGCGCCCAAGCTGGCGGCGATCTGGGCCGAACGCAAGGAGCAATGACATGCAAGGGGAACGCATCGAAGCCAAGTGGGTGGAAAGCTTCGCCACGACCTTCGGCCTGTGTGGGGTGAAGGCCGGCGAGGTTGCCGTGGTGTTGTCCGAAACCCAGTCGCGCAGGGTCAATGTGCAGCTGGCCGAGCTGGCCCTGGCGCGCCTGGGCGCGACGGTGTTCCATATCGTGCTCTCGACACCGCGCCAGTCAGCGCCGGTGCCGGTGCGCTCGACCGGCGCGTCGGATGCGATCGCGCGCATCGGCCCGGTGGTGAGTGCGCTGGCCCAATCGGACTTCATCGCCGACCTGACAGTCGAAGGCCTCCTGCACGCACCTGAACTGCCCGACATCCTCAAGGGGGGTGCGCGCGTGCTGATGGTCTCCAATGAGCACCCCGAGGTGCTCGAGCGCCTCATGCCTGACCCGGCGCTGGAGCCCAAGGTCAAGGCCGGCATGAAGATGTTGAAGGGCGCCAAGCGCATGCATGTGACCTCTGCCGCTGGAACCGACCTCATCATCGGACTGGAAGGGGCGCGGGTCGGCGGCGGCTGGGGGTATTCGTCGCGTGCCGGTTCCATCACCCACTGGCCCGGCGGCCTGTGCCTGGCGTTTCCGGGTGAAGCCAGTGTCAACGGCACGCTGGTCATGGATGCCGGTGATGTCAACCTTACCTTCAAGCGTTACCTTGAACGACCCATCACGCTGACCATCAAGGACGACTATGTGGTCAGGATCGACGGTGATCACCTGGACGGTACGCTGATGCGCGAGTACTTCGCCGCCTGGGGCGATCGCGAGGCCTACGCGGTGTCGCACGTTGGCTGGGGCATGAACCCGAAGGCGCGCTGGGATTCGATGGCCTTCTACGACAAGCGCGATTTCAACGGCACCGAGCTGCGCGCCTTCGGCGGAAATTTCCTCTACTCCACCGGCGCCAACGAAGTCGCCGGGCGCCACACCCTCGGACACTTCGACCTGCCGTTTCGCAACACCACGGTCATGCTCGACGGCAAACTGGTCGTCGACGGCGGCGTGCTGCAGGGAGAACTGGCGTGAGCCTGCCGGCGACGATTCTGCGCGGCAGCGGCGCTGTCGCGGTTTTCCTGTTGCATGGTGTCGGCGGCGGCAAGGAAGCGTGGGTTGACAACCTGGATGCGATCGCCAGCGCAGGCTGTCGCGCGATCGCCTGGGACGCGCCCGGCTATGGCGAGTCGGCTCCGCTTTCGCCGCTCGACAACGCCGCGCTCGCACACGCGCTCGTCGCCCTTGTCGACAACGTCGACGCGCCGGTTTCCGTGTTGTGCGGTCACAGCATGGGCGGCATGATCGCCCAGGAAGTCGTGGCGCGTTACCCCGGCAGGGTGCAGGGCCTCATCCTTTCGGCCACTTCTCCGGCGTTCGGCAAGCCCGGCGGCGACTGGCAGCGCGAGTTCCTCGCCAGCCGCTTCGCGCCGCTGGATGCCGGCATCGGCATGGCCGGTCTGGCGCCGGACCTGGCGCGCGGCATGCTCGCCCCCGGGACGAGTGATGCGGTCGTGGCGCGCGCAGCCGCCATCATGGCCCGTGTTTCGGAGAGCACGTATCGCGCTGCGCTCGCAGCCATCGTTTCGTTCAACCGGCTGGCCGAACTGCCCGCCATCGACGTACCGACCCTGTGCCTGGCGGGCGAGCACGATGCGGTCGCGCCGGTCAAGGTGATGCGCCGCATGGCCGAGAAGATCCCGGGCGCGGAGTTCCAGGTCCTTCCGGGCGCAGGCCACATCGCCAACATGGAGACTCCGGCGGCGTTCAACGCCGCGGTGATCGAATTCCTGCAACGTCGTTTCCTGTAGTCGCCTCTGGAGGTACCGTCATGTCTGCCGCCCTTGCCGAATCGCGCGAGTCCTTGCGCTATCAGCCGCCGTCCATCGTCGGCCCCGCCTATCCGCTGACCGACAAGCAGCGCACGCTCCTCGATATCGCCGCACGCC
Source organism: Burkholderiales bacterium (assembly GCA_046160545.1). GTDB lineage: Bacteria > Pseudomonadota > Gammaproteobacteria > Burkholderiales > JAEUOS01 > JAEUOS01. The sequence goes on along the minus strand of JBJXGS010000183.1, from coordinate 16,368 downwards.
TGGGGCGCGAGAAATTCGCCGGTCGCGCCGAGCGCTACGACCGCGAGGCCAGCTTTCCCTTCGAGAACTATGCCGACATGCGCGAGGCCGGGCTCTTGCGCATCTGCGTGCCGGAACAGTACGGCGGCTGGGGGGCCGATTTCACCACCTACGTGATGGTCTCGGCCGAACTGGGGCGGTACTGCGGCTCGACCGCGCTGACCTTCAACATGCATGCCTGCTCCGGCATGTGGTCGGGATTCATCGCCGACGACCTCGCCATGAGCGACGCGGAACGCGCCACCCACGAAAAGCATCGTGCGCTGCATTACCGGCGCATCGTGGACGAAGGCAAGGTCTATTCGCAGCCCTTCTCGGAGGGCGGCGCCGCGGCCGCCGGCAAGGCTCCCTGGGGCACGCTGGCCAAGAAGGTCGATGGCGGCTACGTCGTCAGCGGGCGCAAGATCTTCGCCTCGCTTTCCGGCGCGGCCGATTACTACGGCATCCTCTGCACGGTCGACAAGCCCGGCGCGACCCTCAAGGACTCGCTTTATCTGGCGGTGCCCGCCGATGCGCCCGGAGTGTCTGTGACCGGTGACTGGGATCCGCTGGGCATGCGCGGCACGGTCTCGCGCACCCTGATCCTGAAGGACGTCATGGTCCCCGAAGAGGCGCGCCTGATGCCCGAGGGCATGTACGCGCAGGCGGCGATGCGCTGGCCGCACATGTTCGCGACCCTCTCGCCCACCTACATGGGCATCGCCCAGGCGGCCTACGACTTCACTGTGCAGTACCTGCGCGGCGAGGTGCCGGGCATGCCGAAGGTCAAGCGTCGCATGTACCCGACCAAGCAGATCACGGTGGCCGAGATGCGCATCAAGCTCGAGCAGACGCGGGCGCTTTTCCTGCGCAACGCCGCGGACGCGCGCGTCGACCCGCCCAAGGACACGCGCATGGCGCTCTACGCGGCGCACTACAGCATCATGGAGGCGGCCAACGAGATCTGCCGGCTCGCGGTGCGCACCTGCGGCGGCCAGTCGATGTTGAAGACCCTGCCGCTTGAGCGCATGTACCGCGACTCCCGTTGCGGCAGCCTGATGCTGCCCTGGACGGCAGAACTGTGCCTGGACCGACTCGGACGCGAGTGCCTCTACGAACCCGGCGAACGCGACGAAGAGGCCTTGCAATAATCGGCGCATGAATCTTTCGCGCATCATCGAGCACTGGGCCGGCATGGCGCCGGCCAAGACGGCGTTTCACTACCAGGGCGAGCAGCTGGGTTACGCGGACCTCTGGCGCCACACCGAAGCCGCGACTGCGAATCTCGCGGCACTGGGCGTTGCGAAGGGTGAGCGCGTCGCCTGGCTGGGTCTCAACCACCCGGACTTCATCGCCTTCCTGATGGCGTGCGCCCGTCTGGGCGCAATTGCCGTTCCGCTGAATTTTCGCTTGGCCGCGCCGGAACTGGCCGAGGTGCTCGGCCACGCCGGCGTTTCGCGCGCCTTCGTGGATGTGCCGATGCGCGCCCTGGGCGAAGCCATGGTCGCCGCAACTGGTATCCCTCTCGCGCCCGCCGAGTCGCTGGCCGAAGACCGTGGCGCGCCTGTACCTGTCATCGTCGGTGATGACAGCGACCCGGTGATGATCGTCTACACCTCGGGAACCACGGGCCGCCCCAAGGGAGCCGTGCATACCCAGGCGAACCTGCTCTGGAACATCGCTTCGGCCGTGGCCGCCCAGGACATCACATCCAGCGAACTGCTTCTCAACGCGCTGCCGATGTTCCACGTCGGCGGGCTCAACATCCAGACCCTGCCAGTGCTGGCCTCCGGCGGCAGCGTGGTGCTGCACGCGCGCTTCGACCCGGGCGCGTGGCTTGCGGATGTGGCCAAGTACCGGCCGACGATCTCTCTTTTGGTCCCGGCGACCATTCGTGCCGTGCTTGACCATCCGGACTGGGCGACGACCGACCTCTCTTCGCTGCGTTTTCTCAACGCCGGCTCGTCCACCGTGCCGCTGTCGATGATCGAAGCCTTTCACGTGCGTGGCGTGCCGGTGGGCCAGGTGTACGGGGCGACCGAGACCGGGCCGGTTTCGATCGTGCTGCGCAGCCAGGATGCGGTCGCACGCGCTGGCAGTGCCGGCAAGCCCGCGCTGCACGTAGAGGTGAGGCTGGTCAAGCGCGACGGTAGCGACGCTGCTACGGATGAGACCGGTGAAATCTGGCTCAAGGGCGGGAACGTGGTCGCCGGCTACTGGAAGGACCCTGGGAATTCGGCGTTTGCGGGAGGCTGGTTTCGCACCGGCGACCTGGCCCGCATTGACGCTGAGGGTTTCTTCTGGGTGGTCGGGCGCTCCAAGGACATGATCATCTCGGGCGGCGAGAACATCTACCCGGCCGAACTCGAGAACGTTCTGGCCGACTGCCCTGACATTCTTGAATCGGCCGTCATCGGCCGCGCCGACGCCAAGTGGGGCGAGATGGCCGTAGCGGTAGTCGTTCCCAAGCCCGGTACGACGCTCGACGCCGAACGTGTGCGGTCGCTGTTCGAAGGCCGCCTGGCGCGCTACAAGCACCCGCGTGAAGTGGTATTCGCCGAATCGCTGCCCAAGACCGCGCTCGGCAAGGTGCAGAAGGATCTGCTCAAGGAGCGCCTGGCCGCCTCCTAGCCACCGGGACTGGGTTGCTGGCTGCGCGCCTCGATGCGGCGGATCATGACGCCGCAGACCATGATCAGCCCGGCGGAAGCCACCAGGAGGCCGAACATGCGCTGCCAGTCGAGCGGGCCGGCGGTGTGCGCAACCACAGCGGTGACCACCAGCGGACTCACGAACTGGCCGACATTCGATCCCTGAATGATCATGCCCTGCACGGTGCCGATCTGGGCCGGCGTCTTCGCATGGGTTTGCGACGCGGACATGATCGACCCGGGCAGCACGCCGACGCCGAAAGAGAACGCCACACAAGCCGCATAGCGCGCAAGATCCGGCAGGCCCTCGGCGAACGCCGCTGAGCAGGTGGCCAGTGTGACGACGCCGGCGGCGATCACGTTTGTGCCGCGCGCAACCCCGCGCTGCATCAGGAAGCCACCCAGCAGGTTGCCCGGAAAATTCGCTGCCACCATCAATGCTGTCAAGACCGCAGCCATGGTGAGGCCGACACCGCGCTCGCCGATCAGGTAGGTAGGCAGCCACACCATGATCGCGTAGTAGTTGAAGACATAGCAGGCGAAGGCCAGCGCGATCCACCATGGTGCCGCGCGCTTGAGCGGCGCAGACGCAGCGCGCCAGTCGACCCTGCCCGCGGGATGCTGCGCTGCGCCGTAGGCGGCGCGATTGAGAACCAGCAGCAAAAGTGCCAGAAGCGCGACGCCCGCCACCGCCAGCCACAGCGCACGCCAGCCGGCCAGAGCGATGAGCGGCGGCGCGGCCAGCATGCCGATGGCCGTGCCGGCCGGCATGTAGCCGCCCCAGAAACTGAATATGGTTTTGCGGTCGGCTTCGGCTGTGGCTGCAACGATCAGCGCCGGCGTTGCCACTACCACCAGGAGGAACCCCATTCCTTCCAGAAAGCGACCTGCCAGCAGCAGCAGCGAGCCCTGCGCGACAGCACCGGCTACGCCACCGGCGACGATCAGGAGGAGCGCTGACACGCAAAGGCGCATGGCGCCGGCGCGCGCGACCAGGAGGCCAAGAAAGATCGATGCCACCAGCCCCAGGGTGTTGAACATCGACACCAGCCAGCCCGACTGTGCCAGCGTCAGACCGAACTCCGCGCGCAAGGCCGGGATGGCCGGCGGCAGCTTGCCAATGGTGATTGCGGCGATGACTCCGAGGGAAACCGCGCCCAGCGCGGCCGGCCAGCGGGTCGCGCTCATCGCGCCGGCTGCCCTGCCTTGGACCTCAATCGAATTCGCACTCGGCTTCGATCTCGACCGGGATGTGCCAGGGCAGTTCGGCCACGCCGATCGCCGAGCGCGAGTGCGCGCCGATCTCCGGGCCGAAGATCTCCAGCAACACGTCCGAGGCGCCGTTGATGACGCGTGGCATTTCGTTGAAACCGGGCGCCGCATTGACCATCCCGAGAAGCTTGACCCATGCCGTCACGCGATCGAGGCTGCCCAGGCACATCCTGAGGTCGGCCAGCATTGCAAGAAAGGTAAGGCGCGCCGACCGGGCGGCCTGTTCGATCGTTACGTCGGTTCCCACCTTGCCGAAAGGGCCGCAGATGTTGCCCTGCATGTCGAGTGGCCCGTGACCGGAGATCACGGCGCGACGTCCCACCAGACGCACCGGCACGAACGGCAGACGCACCCCGGGGGGAAGCTTCAGCGCGGCAGGGAGCACGATTCCCAGTTCGGTCAAGCGACGTTCGGCAGACACGGTTCAGTGCACTGTCAGGTTCTCGGAACGAGCAGTTTACGCGTGCCCGATATGCGCGGATGAATAACGGCAGATCACCCGGTTTACGGTGCGTGCGGCAGGGGGCGCAGTCATGCGTCCTGCCGGCGGCGTGCCATCAGTGGCCAGGAACGGCCGGTGGCGCAGCAGTTCCGGATTCTTGGTCGAGACAACGCTTCAAACAGGCCGGACACAGACAACCGCGAGCCGGCACGATATTGGCCAGCGGCGGCAGCGCGACACACCAGCACGACGACGCGGCAGCACCGCAGGAAAAGACGGCGTCGCAAAGCGGGCATTTGACCGATGACGGTCCGCGTTGCGGCAGGGATGCAGCAGAAGTGGCCATTTGTGGATGCGATTCTAGGGGGCTTGAAGGCGCGCCTGGCGCCCGCATCTATACCGGTTTGTCGAATGCCGGTGCAGACGAACCAAAGGCAGCGCGGGTTTGCGATCGCTTGAAATTGTGGTGCTTGTCCATATCTTCTGTCTACCGCGGCGCTCTGCCGCTTTCGAATCACCCTTCTGGAGAACGCCATGCTGACCCCTGTGTTTTATTCCCGTCGCACCCCGGTTGCCGCGCTTTTCGCCGATGCGTTCGGTGCCACGCAGCGCGCTGGCGCAGCCCGCGCCATCCCCTTCGAGGTCACCGCCAAAGGCAATGACTACCTGGTAACCGCTGATCTGCCCGGCTATCGCAAGGAAGACATCGCTGTTGAGATCGACGGCGCCCAGGTCACCATCACCGCGGAGGCCAACGAGGAAAAGCCCGCCGATGAGGCGCGCGTGCTCTACAGCGAGCGCTGCGGCGGACGTGCGCAGCGCAGTTTCGAATTGGCCGATGAAATCGACGAAGGGCGCGCGAGTGCCCGATACGCTGATGGGGTTTTGAGCCTGGTCCTGCCCAAAAAAGTTGCCGAAACCCGGAAACTTTTGGCCGTCCAGTAAATCCTAGCCGTATCTGCTTTTGCGAGCAGTTCGCTGCGGGCAACCCCTCCCCCGGGATTGCCTGTGGTGTCCGCCCCTCGGGCGCGCCAGGGCTTGCCTTGGCCTGCCGACCGGCGGGTCGTGACCTCCTCCCACGGCCCGCAGGCCGGGCGGGGCGATGCCGGTTCCCCTGCCGGCGTCGCCATCCCCTCAGGCGCTTCCGGGAAACCGGAAGCGCCTTTTCTTTGCGCCATTGACCTCGGCGCAGGCCGTTCCTGCCTGATCCCGGGCGCTACAATCGAAAGTGCTTTTACCTGGGATGCGCTGACTGTGCGCGTGCCGTTCCACCCCTGCCAATTGCGCCGACATGTCCGCTGAAACCGCCAAGATCCCCGCAGCCACCCAGGCTTCCATCCTCGCCGAGGCGCTGCCTTACCTGCGTCGCTTTCACGGCCGGACCATCGTGGTCAAGTACGGCGGCAACGCCATGACCGATGTCGAATTGCAGCGCGGCTTTGCCCACGACGTGGTCATGCTGAAACTGGTCGGCATGCACCCGGTGGTCGTGCACGGCGGCGGCCCGCAGATCGAGGCGCGCCTGAAACAGTTGGGCATCAAGAGCGAATTCGTGCAGGGCTTGCGCGTCACCGATGCAGAGACCATGGACGTGGTCGAGATGGTGCTGGGCGGCACGGTCAACAAGGATATCGTGACCCTCATCAACCAGGCCGGTGGCAAGGCGGTTGGATTGACCGGGCAGGACGGCGCGTTCATCCGCGCCAAGAAGCTTCTCATCCCCAACCGCGACAAGCCCGACGAAATGCTCGACATCGGCCAGGTCGGCGACATCGAGGCCATCGATCCGGCGGTGATCGGGACGCTGGAGGCCGGCGGATTCATTCCGGTGGTGGCGCCGATCGGTGTCGGCGCCGACGGCCAAAGCTACAACATCAACGCCGACGTCGTCGCCGGCAAGTTGGCGGAGATCCTCAAGGCCGAAAAGCTGGTGCTCCTCACCAACACCCCGGGGGTCCTCGACAAGTCGGGGCGTCTTTTGACCAACATCACCCCGCGCGACATCGACGACATGGTCGCCGACGGTACGCTCTCTGGCGGCATGCTGCCCAAGATTTCCTCGGCGCTCGATGCCGCGCGCTCCGGGGTGAAGAGCGTGCACATCATCGATGGCCGCGTGGCGCATGCGCTGCTGCTGGAAATCCTCACCGATCAGGGCGTCGGCACGCTGATCCGCTCGAGCTAGGGGCTAGCGCCGGGCGCGCTCCTTGCGTACCGTGACCGCGTCCTCGCGCACCGTGGCCGCGACCTGCTCGCGCAGCCAGCGCGCCGCCGGCGCATCCTGGGTGCGCTCGTGCCATAGCTGATAGAACTTCATCGGCGGGAATCCCAGCGGGGCGGGGCGGATCGCCAGCGCTGCCACGCGCAGGCAGCTTTGGGCGAAGCGCCGCCCGGTCGTAAACAGGAGGTCGGTGCGCTCCAGGACGAAGGGCACCTGATTGAAGTAGGCCAGCGCGACACGATGAATGCGTTGCACACCCACCGACGCCAGGTGACCATCGACGCTGCCGCGCACGCCGCCGGCGTAGCGAGTTGGCGCCAGGTGTTCGGCGCTGCGATAGGCGCCCTCGGACAGGCTTGCGGTAGTTGCGAGCGGGTGGCCGGCGCGCATCATGACCACCACCTCGTCGTCGTAAAGCGGGCTGGAGCGCAGGTAGGGGGGCGGGTTGGGCCAGTTGGCCACCACCAGGTCGATTTCACCTTCCTCGAGCTGGCGCTCGTACTCGACATCGGCGGTCAGTGGCCGCACCGACAGCTGGGCTATGGGCGCCCGCTGGGTTACCCGTTCGATGAGACGTGGCAGGAAGTCCAGGTCGAGGTAGTCCGGTGCGGCGATACAAAAGGTGCGCACCGTGGTCGCGGGTTCGAACTTCTGCCCCAGCTGGATGATCGCGTCGATGCCGTTCAAGGCACGGCTCGCGTGCGCCAGGAGTTCGAGGGCACGCGCGGTGGGCGCCATGCCGCTGCGTGTGCGCACCAGGATGGCATCGCCGGTCAGGTCGCGCAGGCGCTTCAAGGCAGCACTAACCGCAGGCTGCGAGATTTCCAGCCGGTCTGCGGCACGTGACACGCTGGCCTCGCCCACGACCGTGTGCAGCACCCGCAGCAGATGGACATCCAGTACTTCGCGCATACGGTCAAGTCGATGGCGACAATAAGCGGCTGATTATGCGGTTTTTGCCCGTCTGCCCTTATAGTGCGGCGCATGGACCCGAGCGCGATTCGCTTTGTTCTCAACGGCAGGCCGGTGGCCGTCGCCGGCGTTGACCCGCAAACCTCGCTATTGACCTGGCTGCGCGAAGAGGCCCGCCTGACTGGCACCAAGGAAGGCTGTGCCGAAGGCGACTGTGGCGCCTGCACGGTGGTGCTGGGAGAAGCCGATGGCGCCGGCGGAGTGCGTCTCGCACCGATCAACGCCTGCATCTGCCTTCTCCCCAGCGTCGACGGCAAGGCGGTCTTCACCGTCGAGGGCCTTGAGCGTGCCGACGGCAGCCTGCACCCGGTGCAGCGCTCGCTGGCCGATTGCCATGGTTCGCAATGCGGGTTCTGCACCCCGGGTTTTGTCATGAGCCTGTTTGCGCTCTACAAGAACTCCCCGGGCGCCACGCGACAGCAGGCCATCGAGGCACTCTCCGGAAACCTGTGCCGTTGTACCGGCTATCGGCCCATCATCGAGGCCTCGCAGGCGATGCAAGAGGCGACCGTCGCTACGCCCGCACAGGGAGCGCCACTGCCGGACTGGCTGGCCGAGAAGGCCGTCGTAGCTCCAGGCGATCGTCACCCGGGCGATCGTCACCCGGGCGAGCGCCTCCTGGCAGCAGAACTGGCCGGCCTCGCACGCAGCGAGGACTTCAGCTACAGCGCCGCCGGCGTTACATTCCATGCTCCAAGAAGCGTCGAGTCGATGAGTGCGCTGTTCGCTCGACATCCAGAGGCCTGGATCTTGGCCGGTGGCACCGATGTGGGCCTGTGGATCAACAAGCTCCTGCTGACGACCTCGACCATCATCTACACCGGCCAGGTGGCCGGTCTCGCCGATATCGCCATGACCGATGCCGGCATCGCCATCGGCGCTGCGGCCACGCTGGAAGACGCCTTCAAGGCACTCAACGACCATTACCCCGAGTTCGGCCACGTCTGGTTGCGCTTCGCCTCGCTGCCGATCCGCTCGGCTGGCACCCTGGGCGGCAATGTCGCCAACGGCTCGCCGATCGGCGACGCCATGCCGCTCCTGATCGCCCTGAGCGCAGAGGTCGAACTGGCGCATGGTGCCGCGCGACGCAGCCTGGCGCTCGAAGACCTGTACCTGGACTATCGCAAGCAGGCGCGTCGCCCCGGCGAGTGGGTACTAAGAGTCATCGTGCCACCGCGTCGTGCCGCGGTGGACGTGGCCGCCTACAAGAATTCCAAGCGCAACGAGCAGGATATCTCTGCGGTGTGCCTGGGAATCGCGCTCGAACGTGACCGAGGGCGGGTGCGCAAGGTGCGCATCGCTTATGGCGGCATGGCCGGTGTGCCCAAGCGCGCGCGCGCGGCTGAGCAGGCACTCATCGGGCGCAACTGGGATGAAGGCGCGGTGCGCGACGCGATGCAGGCGCTCACGCAGGACTTCACCCCGTTGTCGGACATGCGCGCGACTGCAGCGTATCGAATGAAGGTGGCGCAGAATCTCCTCATGCGCGCTTTCCTCGAAGTGGGCGACCCCGCTCTCGAGACGCGGGTCTACTGATGGACGCACCAGCCGCGCATCGCCTGGATGCCGTGCGCCACGAATCGGCGCATCTGCAGGTCGCCGGAACGGCGCGTTACACCGATGACGTGCCCGAACCGGCCGGTACCCTGCACGCCGCCTTCGGCACCTCGCCGCATGCGCATGCCCGTATCCGTTCGCTTGATTTGAGCGCGGTGCGCGCGCATGCGGGTGTCGTCGATGTGCTGCTGCATACCGACATTCCGGGCGCCAACAACTACGGTGGCATCGTCGCGGACGACCCGCTCCTGGCCGAAGACCTGGTGCAGTACCACGGCCAGCCGATCTTCCTGGTGGTGGCTGAATCGCACCAGATAGCGCGACGCGCAGCGCGACTGGCCAAGCTTGACTTCGAGGTCCTGCCCGCGATCCTGGATATCGAAGCCGCCATCGCCGCGCAGTCGTGGCTTGCACCGCCGCGCACCTTGCAAAAGGGCGACGCGCCCGTGGCGATCGAGGGTGCACCTCACAAACTTTCGGGCAGGACGCGCTGCGGTGGGCAGGACCACTTCTACCTGGAAGGCCAGATCGCTTTCGCCTGGCCCGAAGAAGATGGCCTGATGAAGGTGATCTCCTCGACCCAGCATCCGACCGAGGTGCAACACATGGTTGCCCATGCCCTCAACGAGCAGGGCAACCGCGTGCAGATCGAATGCCGGCGCATGGGAGGCGGTTTCGGCGGCAAGGAGTCGCAACCTGCGTTGTTGGCGGCGATGGCGGCGGTCGCTGCCAGGAAGACCGGCCGGCCGGTCAAGCTGCGGCTGGATCGCGATGACGACATGGTCATCACCGGCAAGCGCCACCCGTTCCTGCTCGAGTACCGCATCGGCTTCGACGACCGCGGACGCATCCACGGCGCCGAATTCATGCTCGCCTCGGATTGCGGTTATTCGGCCGACCTGTCCGGGCCTGTCAACGACCGCGCGATCTGTCATGTCGACAATGCCTACTTCCTCGAGCACGTGACGGTGAAAAACCTGCAGTGCAGGACGCACAAGGTATCCAATACCGCGTTTCGCGGTTTCGGCGGACCGCAGGGCATGTTCGTGATCGAGCACGCGCTCGAGGCCATCGCGACGCATCTCGGGCGCGATGCGCTGGACGTGCGGCGCGCCAACTACTACGGTGTCGGCGAGCGGGACGTGACACCGTATGGGCAAAAGGTCGAGGACAACATCCTGGCCTCGATCACCGACCAGCTCGAAGCCGCGTCGGACTACCGCGCCCGCCGCGCTGAGCTCAAGCGCCGGAACGCGCAAAGCCCGATCGTCAAGCGTGGGCTGGCCATGACGCCGGTCAAGTTCGGCATCTCGTTCAACGCGACCCATTTCAACCAGGCCGGCGCTCTGGTCAACGTCTATGCGGATGGCTCGGTTCTGGTGAACCACGGCGGCACCGAGATGGGGCAGGGGCTCTTCACCAAGGTGGCGCAGGTGGTGGCCCGCGAACTCGGTGTCGCGCTGGACCGTGTGCAGGTCTCGCCCACCGACACCCACAGGGTGCCGAACACCTCGGCGACGGCAGCTTCCAGCGGCTCGGACTTGAACGGCATGGCGGCGCGCGACGCCTGCCGGCAGTTGCGCGAGCGTCTGGCCGCTTACCTCGCCGGCCTGTGGCAGGTCGATGCTGGCGCGGTGGTGTTCGCCGACGACCGCGTGGACTGCGGGCCGCATTCGATGGGCTTTTCCGAGTTGGCGCACAAGGCCTGGTTCGCGCGCATCTCGCTCTCGGCGCAGGGCTTCTACGCAACTCCGAAGATCCATTGGAACCGTGCCAAACTCGAGGGGCGGCCTTTTTATTACTTCGCCTATGGCGTCGCGGCGACACAGGTCGCCGTCGATACCCTGACCGGTGAAATGAAGATCGAGCGTGCCGACATCCTGCACGACGTGGGCTCCTCGCTCAACCCGGCGCTGGATCTGGGCCAGGTCGAGGGTGCGTTCGTGCAGGGTGCCGGATGGCTGACCAGCGAGGAGCTGTGGTGGGACGGCAAAGGCAGACTCGGCACGCACGCCCCCTCGACCTACAAGATCCCCACTGCGGCGGACGTGCCGCCGGTCTTCAACGTGCGGCTTGTAGAAGGCGAGCCCAACCGCGAGCCGACCATCTATCGCTCCAAGGCGGTTGGCGAACCGCCGTTGATGCTGGCCTTGTCGGTTTACCACGCCGTGCGCGATGCGGTGGCGTCGGTCGCCGACTATCGCAGTATCCCGACCCTCGATGCTCCCACCACGCCCGAGGCGATACTGGCGGCCGTCGATGCTTTGCGCGACGTGACGGGAGGGGCCTGAGTTGATATTCGCCGCGCTGCTTGATTGCATCGATCGGGACGAAGCCTGTGTCTGGGTCGGCGTGTCCGGCGTGCGGGGCTCGGTGCCGCGCGAGACTGACGCCGGCATGGTCGTCACGGCGCATTCGGTCACGGGCACCATCGGCGGCGGCCATCTGGAGTGGAAGGCGATCGAATTCGCGCGCGAACGCCTGGAGCTCGGTCAAGTGGCGGCGACGCGGCGCCACTATCCGCTTGGACCCGCGCTCGGTCAGTGCTGCGGTGGGGCGGTGGACCTGATGTATCGTCCGGTGTCGGCGGCGCATCGGGCCTGGGTCCTGCGCGGGGTCGACCTGGAACGTAGCGGCGGGTCCCTGCGCCTTGTGACGCACATGGACGCCGGCGCAGACCACACCTGTGAAGCGGGGTCCGACGAGGATGCCGGACCGGAATGCGCAATCACGCGCCACGATTTCGATGCCTGGCGGGTGTGGATCTTTGGCGCTGGACATGTCGGCCGGGCGCTGCTGCAGGTGCTCGCCACCCTGCCTTGCGCGGTCACGCTCATCGATTCGCGCGAGGCGGAGATGCCCAAGTCCCTGCCGACCAATGCGAGGACACTCACGGCTGAAGACGCGGCTGACCTGGCCCATGAGGTTCCGGCGGACGCCGACGTGCTGGTGTTGACCCACAGTCACGCACTGGATTTCGAGATCGTGCGCGCGTTGCTGCGAGGACCGCACGCCGGGTTTCTGGGCGTGATCGGCTCGAACACCAAGGCAACGTTGTTTCGTCGCCGGCTGGTCGCGCGTGGTGTCGCGTCGACGCGCATCGAGCGCATGACCTGCCCGATCGGAACGCGCGCATTCGGCGACAAGCATCCGGGCAGCATCGCCATCGACGTCGCCGCGACCCTGTGGCAGCGGCGCTGTGCGCAAAGTGTGGCGCGGGCGTCAGACCGTGCCGCGTTGGCAGGCGACGACCGGCATTGAGCAAAGAGCGAGGGGACGACAAGAAAATGGCCGATGACAGCATTGCCCCGCGCCTTGCCTTGAGCGGGATTTCCAAGCGCTATCCCGGCGTGCTTGCCAACGACAACGTGTCGCTCACCGTCGCCGCCGGGGAGATCCACGGCCTGATCGGCGAGAACGGTGCCGGCAAGTCGACCTTGATGAAGGTCGTCTACGGCGCGGTGCGTCCCGACAGCGGCGAGATGCGCTTTGACGGCGCCGCGCTGCACGTGTCTTCGCCGGCGCATGCCCGGCGCATGGGCATCGGCATGGTGTTCCAGCATTTTTCCCTCTTCGATACCCTCACCGTCGCCGAGAACGTCGCCCTGGCCCTGCCGCCGGGAATCGACCGTGTCAAGCTGGCCGAGGACATCGAGGCCATGGGCGCGCGCTACGGGCTGCCGGTCAACGCGGCGCAGCACGTCTACTCGCTTTCTGTTGGCGAACGCCAGCGCGTCGAGATCATCCGCTGCCTGCTGCAAAAACCGCGTCTTCTGATCATGGACGAGCCGACCTCGGTGCTGACCCCGCAGGCGGTAGAGAAGCTCTTCGCGACGCTGCGCCAGTTGAGCTCCGAGGGCGTGTCCATCCTCTACATCAGTCACAAGCTCGACGAGGTGCGCAACCTCTGCAGCCGGGCCACGGTGCTGCGCGGCGGTCGCGTCACCGGCACCTGCGATCCGCGCCAGGAAAGCGTTGCCAGCCTGTCGCGCCTGATGATCGGCGCAGAACCGCCGCGCGCAACAGGCAAGGCAAGCCAGGCCGGAGCGGAAGCTCTGGTGATCGAGGGTCTCACCATGATGCCGCTGGAGCGCACCGGCAAGGCGCTGCACGATGTCTCGCTGGCGGTTCGAAAAGGCGAGATCGTCGGCATTGCCGGGGTCTCGGGCAATGGCCAGGGCGAACTCTTGAGCCTGATCTCCGGCGAGGACCCGCGCGCCCCGCCACCAAGCATGCGCATTGGCGCAACCCCCATCGGCGGCATGCCGGTTACTGCGCGGCGCGCGCTGGGGCTGGCCTTCGTGCCGGAGGAGCGTCTTGGACGCGGCGCGGTTCCGACCCTCGGGCTGCACATGAATACCTTATTGACCCACGATACGGGGTTGACCAGGAACGGCCTCATCTCGACGCCCGCCATCACGCGCCTGGCCACCGAGATCATTGCGCGTTTCGGGGTCAAGACTGCTGGGCCCACTGCCGCGGCCAAGAGTCTCTCTGGCGGCAATCTGCAGAAATTCATCGTCGGGCGCGAGGTGGTCAAGAATCCGGCCGTTTTCGTGGTGGCGCAGCCGACCTGGGGAGTCGATGTGGGTGCCGCCGCAGTGATCCGCCAGAACATCGTTGCGCTGCGCGATGCCGGCTCCGCCGTGCTGGTGGTGTCCGAGGAGCTCGAGGAACTCTTCGAGATCTGCGATGTGCTCTACGTGATCGCCGGGGGCCGACTCTCCGAACGCATCCCGGTCGCTGAGGCGACCGTCGAGCGCATCGGCCTGCTCATGGGCGGGGCGCGCGGCGCGGTGGACCATGCTTAGGCTCGAGGCACGGCCAGTGCCCTCGGCCGTCATGGGCGCGCTGTCGCCGGTCATCGCGCTGGCCATGACGGTTGTCTTCGGCACCCTGCTGTTCATGGCGCTGGGCAAGAATCCGGTGGCGGGACTCAAGGTGTTTTTCGTGACACCCCTGGAGACCCTGCGCGGCTGGTCCGAGGTGGGCCTCAAGATGACACCGCTACTCCTGTGCGCGCTCGGGCTGGCGCTGTGTTATCGATCGAATGTGTGGAATATCGGCGCCGAGGGACAGTTCGTCGTCGGTGGAGTCGCCGCAGGCGGGGTGGCGCTTTTGGCCGGCGCCGACACGCCGCGCGCGTTCTTCGTGGTGGTGCTCCTGGCCGGAGTCGCCGGAGGCATGGCCTGGGCGTCGCTCACCGCGCTCTTGCGCGACCGCTTCAACGCCAACGAAATCCTTGTGAGCCTGATGCTCAGCTACGTCGGCGGCCTGCTGCTGATCTATCTGGTCAACGGCCCGTGGAAGGACCCCAAGGGATTCAATTTTCCCTACAGCAAGACCTTCGACGCGGTGGCCATGGTGCCCAAGCTGATGCCGGGTACGCGCCTGACCTGGGGCGTGGTGATCGCCGCGGTCGTGCTGGTGCTGGTGTGGGTTTTCGTGGCGCGTTCCAAGGCGGGGTTCCGGCTCGCCGTCGCCGGCCACGCGCCCTTGGCGGCACGCTTTGCCGGCTTTTCCGCGCGCGAGGGCATCTGGATGTCGCTGCTTATCTGCGGCGCACTGGCAGGTCTGGCCGGCGCGCTGGAAGTGGCCGGTCCGCTGGGGCAGTTGACGCCGCAGATTTCTCCCGGCTACGGATTTGCCGCGATCATCGTCGCCTGGCTCGGGCGCCTGCATCCGGGAGGCTGCGTGTTCGCTGCCTTCGTCATGGCGTTGATCTACATTGGCGGTGAGCTTTCCCAGTCGCGCCTGGGGTTGCCGTCTGCGATCACGGGGGTGTTCCAGGGCATGCTGCTGCTCTCGCTCCTGACCGCCGACACCTTCATCCACTATCGCGTGCGCAGGGGCTGAGCACATGGAACAAATGGCCGCACTGATCGCCGCCACGCTGGCCGCCGGCACGCCGCTTCTATTGGCCGGCATCGGTCTTTTGGTCAACGAGCGCTCCGGGGTCCTGAACCTGGGCGCCGAGGGCATGATGCTCATCGCCGCCGCCGCCGGATTCGCGGTCGGCTTTCACACTGGCAGCCCGGTCGCGGGACTCCTGGCCGGAGCGCTGGCGGGCATGCTCTTTTCGTTGCTCTTCTCGGCATTGGCCATCGGGCTTGCCACCAACCAGTATGCGACCGGGCTCGCGCTCACGCTCTTTGGCGCCGGGCTATCGGCCTTCGCCGGGCTCGCCTATGTGGGCAAGGCGGTGCCGTTCAAGACCACTTTCGAGATCCCCGGACTGTCCTCGATCCCGTTTTTCGGCACGGCGTTTTTCAAACTGCACTGGATGGTCTATGTCGCGCTGATCATGACGGCCATCGTTGCCTTTGTTCTCCAGCGCACCCGCGTGGGGCTGGTGATCCGGGCAGTGGGCGAATCGCCAGAGTCGGCGCACGCCATCGGTTATCCGGTGCGGGCCATCCGCGTGGGTGCAGTCGCCTTCGGGGGGGGCTGTTGCGGCCTGGCGGGTGCCTACCTGTCGCTGATCTACACCCCGCTGTGGGTCGAGGGCATGGTCGCGGGACGCGGCTGGATAGCGCTGGCCCTGACCACCTTCGCGACCTGGCGCGCGTGGCGCGTGGCGCTGGGCGCCTACCTGTTCGGCAGCGTGACCATGATCCAGTTCGCCTTGCAGGCCGAAGGAGTGGAAATTGCTTCGCAATTGCTGTCGATGTTGCCTTATATTGCGACCATCGTCGTATTGGCGCTGATTTCGCGCAACCCGGCGTTCATTCGTCTGAACATGCCCGCCAGCCTGGGCAAACCGTTTCACCCCTAGCAACCCTTAAGAAGAGGAGTCGTGATGTCCATCCTGCGTAGAAACGTACTGCTTGTCGGCGCGCTTGGCGCCGCGCTTGCCCTGTCCGGCTGCGGCAAGGAAGCCCCCAAGCCGGCGGAAAAGCCGGCCGAGAAGGCCGCCGCCGCACCCCCGCCGCCGCCCAAACCCGAGCCGCTCAAAATCGCCTTTGCCTACGTGGGCCCGGTCGGCGACGGCGGCTGGACCTTCGCGCACGACACCGGGCGCAAGGAAGCCGAGAAGGAATTCGGCGACCGCATCAAGACCTCCTTCGTCGAAAACGTGCCCGAGTCGGCCGACGCCGAGCGCGTCATCCGCGACATGGCCTCGCAGGGCAACAAGCTGATCTTCGGCACCACCTTTGGTTACATGGAACCGATGCTCAAGCTCGCGCCCGAATTCAAGGACGTCAAGTTCGAGCACGCCACCGGCTACAAGAGCG
>JBJXGS010000182.1:0-25781 GCA_046160545.1 Burkholderiales bacterium | reverse complement strand
CAGCAGGGCGGCGCCCAGGGTCAGGGTCTTCGTCAACATGAGCATCTCCTCAGTAGGGTTTGCAACCAAACCAGCCCGGCTTGCTTGTAACCGGGTCGTTAAAAACCAGTCTACCTCAGGTCAATTGTGCGATGCATGCTGCATCGCAACCGATCTCGCGCAGGATCGCCTCGGTATGCGCACCCAATGCCGGCACCGGGTCCATGCGCGCCTCGAATGCCGAGGATTTGCCCGGCGGCAAGAGCGTCGTGATCGGGCCTACGGGTGAACCGGTCTCGCGCCAGCGTTGGCGTGCTGCCAGTTGCGGGTGTGCCCAAAGCCCGGCCATGTCGTTCATGCGGCCAAAGCCGATCCCGGCGGCGTCGAGCCTCTCCTCGACCTGGGCTAAGGTGAGCGGCGCGAAGGCGGTCTCGATGATCGCGCGCAGCGCCTCGCGATTGGTCGAGCGCCTGGCCACGCCGTCGAAGCGCGCGTCACCGGCGATGCCGGGGTCGCGCAACACTGCGGTGCAAAACGCCGCCCACTCGCGCTCGTTCTGCAGGCCCAGCACCACGCTTTTGCCGTCGCCGGTGCGAAACGGTCCGTACGGATAGATGGTGGCGTGGCTGGCGCCGGCGCGCGGCGGCGGAAGGGCGCCCTGGTAGGCGTAGTACAGCGGGAAGCTCATCCATTCGGCGAGCGCCTCGAGCATCGAGATATCGATGGCGGAGCCCCGCCCGGTCTTGCCGCGCAGGATCAACGCGTTGAGGATCGAGGTGTAGGCGTACATGCCCGCGGCGATGTCGGCAATCGAGATGCCGGCCTTGGCCGGCTCCTCCGGCGTCCCGGTGGTCGAAAGGAATCCCGCCTCGCTCTGGATCAGGAGGTCGTAGGCCTTCTTGTCGCGCTGCGGGCCGTCATCGCCATAGCCGGAGACGTCGCAGACGATCAGGCGCGGGAAGCGGTCCTTGAGGCTCGCGTAGTCAAGGCCCATGCGCGCGGTGGCGCCGGGCGCCAGGTTCTGGATCAGGACATCGGCCTTGGCAAGCAGGCGCTCGATGACCTCGGTTGCAGCCGGGTGCTTCAGGTCCAGCACCAGGGACTCCTTGGAGCGATTGACCCAGACGAAGTGGGAGCACAGCCCATCAACGCGGCTGTCGTAGGCGCGCAAGAAGTCGCCGCTGCCGGGGCGCTCGATCTTGATCACTCGCGCGCCCATGTCGGCCAGTTGGCGGGTGGCGAAGGGCGCGGCGATCACGTGTTCCAGGGCGACGACTGTGATGCCGTCCAAGGGGCGGGGCGTGTCGGGTGAGTTCATGGTTGCCAGGCTGGTGGTCTGGTTCGCGATTCTAAGTAAGCTGCGCCGGGCGGGCTAAACTGCCGGCCCCGACACGTTTTCACTCCTTCATGGCGTCATTTGTCCTGCGGCTTTCCACCGACATTCTTCAGGCCGGCGAAGTGCTCGAGCTTGCGGCATGCAAGCGCGCCATCTACGTGGTACAGGGCGGGGTCGTGGTTCGATCTGGTGGCGTCGCCGCCTCGCTCGATCCTAATGGCGCCTGTTGCATGCCCGGGGCCGCAACTGTCACTGCCGGCCGGGCCGGCGCGCGCGTCCTGCACTGGGAACTGGTGCAGCAGGGTGCCGCAGCTGCCGGCTCCGCGGCCGGCAGCCTTACGCTTGCCGCGCCGCTCGACCTGCCGGCGAAAGAAGTGCTCATGCGCTGCGACCGGGTCGAATTTCCGCCGGGCGGCGAGGCGCTCACCCACGTGCACCAGGGCCCGGGCATCCGTTGCCTGGTCGCAGGCGCTATCCGCATTGATAGTTTGGGCAACTCGCATCACTATGGCGTCGGGCAGGCCTGGTTCGAGGCCGGGCCGGAGCCGGTCTACGCGGCCGCCTCGGCAACCGAAGCCACAGCGTTCGTGCGCGTCATGATCCTGCCGCGTACCTGCCACGGCAAGAGCTCGATCCGTTACGTGCGGCCCGAGGATGCGGACAAGCCCAAGTCGCAGAAGTACCAGGTCTTTGCCGACGAGTTCATCGACGTCTAGTCGGCGCTGCCTGGCGCGCCAGGCAGGAAACCGTGGGGCAGTTGCGCGCGACTGCAAGGAGGAATGCCATGTACGCCGGACACTTTGCCATCGGTCTCGCCGTCAAGGCGCGCTTCCCCGCCGTGCCCGCAGTGCCGATCATGTTGGGCACGGGCTTTCTGGACATCATGAACGGTCTTTTCGTCCTGGCCGGCATCGACCGCGTGACGCCCAATCCGGCCAGCGGGCCCTATCTGTTTTTCGACCTCACTTTCATCGACTGGGACCATTCGCTCGCCGCGGCCGTGGTCCTGTCGTGCGCCTGGGCGGCGCTGTTTGTCAAGAACGGCAAGGTGGCGGTCATCGCGGGACTGGTCGCGTTCTCGCACTTCCTTATCGACTGGCCGATGCACAACCATGACCTGGCCCTCTATCCGCACTCGTCCACGCACCTGGGCCTGGGTCTGTGGGGATCGCTTGGCGTCGCCTCCTGGGCGCTGGAAGGCGTGTTGGTAGCGGTTCTGGCCGCGTACGCCTGGGCCCTGGGCCGGCTACGCGGAAAGAATCTCGCCTGGCCCTGCGCCTTGCTGCTCTTGCTTTTCGTGCAGATGTCGCCCTGGTTTTCACCGATGCGCCACATTGCGTCGCTGGGCGGCGCTGCGGCGGGCATCGGCTACGGCGCCCTGGTGTTGCTGGGTTTTCTGATTCCAGGCCTCATTTTTTGCTGGCTCCTCAACCGTGCGGACCGGCAAGCCGGGTCCTGAGCGCCACTACAATGAATCGACCATGACGACGCCCTCCATGCCATCCATGTCCCCCTTAAGCCGCACCGGCGGCGAGATCCTCGTCGACCAGTTGAAGATCCACGGCGTGCGCCACGCCTTTTGCGTGCCCGGCGAGTCCTATCTCGCGGTGCTCGACGCGCTCTATGGCGCGCGCGAGTCCATCGAGTTGATCGTCGCGCGCCAGGACGGCGGTGCCGCTTTCATGGCCGGTGCCTACGGCAAGATGACCGGCCGGCCCGGCATCTGTTTTGTCACCCGCGGGCCCGGCGCCACCAATGCTTCGATCGCCGTGCACACGGCGTTCCAGGACTCCGACCCGATGATCCTCTTCGTCGGCCAGGTGGCCTCCGACCAGGTCGAGCGCGAAGCCTTCCAGGAGATGGACTATCGCCGCATGTTCGGGCAGATGGCCAAGTGGGTGGCGCAGATCGACCGCGCCGACCGCATTCCGGAATACGTGAGCCACGCCTTTCACACCGCGGTGTCGGGCCGGCCCGGGCCGGTGGTGCTGGCGCTGCCCGAGGACATGCTGACGGCCACGGCGACGGTCGCTGACGTGCGCCCCTACAAGGTCGTGCAGGCTTCGCCCAATCCTGCGGACATGGGGGCGTTGAAGGATCTGCTCGGCAAGGCCGAACGCCCGCTGGTCATTCTGGGTGGTGCGGGCTGGAATGCGCAGGGAATGGCCGATCTGCGCGCCTTTGTCGAGGCCTGGGATCTGCCGGTCGGCTGCTCGTTTCGCTTCCAGGACCTCTACGACAATCGCCTGCCCAATTACGTCGGCGACATCGGCATCGGCATCAACCCCGCGCTGGCCGCGCGCGTCAAGGGTGCCGACCTGGTGCTTGCCATCGGCGCGCGCTTAGGCGAGATGACGACCTCGGGCTACACCCTGCTCACGCCCCCGGTGACCACGCAGACCCTGGTGCATGTGCATAACGATCCCGACGAGCTCGGGCGCGTCTTCCAGGGCGAACTCCTGATCGCCTCCGGCATGAACGAATTCGCCGCGGCGGCCAGGGCGCTCGGCAAGCCGGCTCCCGTGAGCTACGCGGCTGCCACGCGCGCGGCACGCACCGACTACGAAACCTGGCAGGAGGGCGCCTACAAGGGCATGCCGGGCAAGGTCGAGCTGCGCCAAGTGATCCGCGTCATGGAGGCCGCGCTGCCGGAGGACACTGTCTACACCAACGGCGCCGGCAATTTCTCGGGCTGGCTGCATCGCTTTCACCGCTACACGGGCTTGCGCACCCAGCTTGCGCCAACCGCGGGCTCGATGGGTTATGGCGTTCCGGCAGGCGTTGCCGCCAAGGTCGCCGACCGGGCGCGCACCGTCGTCTCGTTCAACGGTGACGGCTGCTACATGATGAACGGCCAGGAACTGGCCACCGCCGTGCATCACAAGCTGGGTGTCATCTTTGTCATCGTCAACAACGGCATGTACGGCACCATCCGCATGCACCAGGAGCGCGATTACCCCGAACGCGTGCACGGCACTTCTTTCACCAACCCGGACTTCGCCGCGCTCGCACGCGCCTACGGCGCGCACGGCGAAACCGTGACCGAGACCGGCCAGTTCGAAGCCGCGCTCAAGCGCTCGGTCGCCAGCGGCAAGCCCGCGGTGATCGAGGTGGTGATCGACCCGAATGCGATCACCACGCAGACGACAATCGACGGCCTGCGTGCGAAGTCCCGCGCGGCGCGCTAGGAACCGATTTGCGTAACGTCGAGGCCGTACCGCTGACCGCAGCGGCCTTTGCGCGCTTCGGTAGAGTCATCGACGCCTGCGGGAGCGCGACGCCGGCCAACCAGGGCCGCGCTGCGCGCCATGACTTGGCAATTGATCTGGCGCAGCACGACCCGCGTGCTCCTCGATTGCATGCGGCCGTTTACCGCATTGAACCCAGTGCCCTGCCGTTTGTGCTCACGGTGGTGGAGCGGCATCCGCTTTCGCCGCAGCTTTTCTTCCCGAATGCGGCGGGATGCTTCCTCACCTGCGCCTGCCCGATGCTCGCCGATTGCGAACCCGACCTCGCGGGCCTTGTGGCCTTCGTCGGTCGGCCTTCGCAAGGCTTCGTCTGGAACGCAGGGGTCTGGCACGCACCGCTCATCGCGCTTGATGCTCAAGGCGACTTTCTGATGCAGCAGTGGCAGTGCGGCGGGCCGGAGGACTGCGAGGAGCGGAAGCTGGCGACGCCGTTCTCCATCAGGCATTGGAATCAGCCGCATCGCAGTTGATGTAATATCGTATTACATCACCGCGCACGACTTTCAATCATGACGCTCACCGTCCGACTCGACCCGGCACTCGAATCTGCGTTCACGCGCGCCTGCAAGCGGCGCGGCACGACGAAATCCGCTGTCATCTCCTCGGCAGTGCGCGACTTCGTGCATGGCGAGGATGCGCAGCGCCCGTCGGTTGCCGAACTGGGCCGCGACTTGTTCGGCGCCGACACGAGCCCGCTGCCCACGGGTGTGGTGAGCGTGAGTGCGAACGTCAAAGCCCTCCTCAAGCAGAAGTTGCGTGCGAAGCATTCTCGCTGACACGGGGCCCTTGGTCGCGCTTTTCAAGAAGCGCGACCCCCTGCACCGACCTACAGTACGCTGGATCGAGGCCAACGCGAAGCGCTTGCTGACGACATGGCTGGTAGTGACAGAGGTTTGCCACTTCCTCGACCATAAAGGCAAGCTCGCGTTGCTGCGCATGATCGAACGCGACGCCCTCACCGTGGTCGACACGACGGCGGCCGACGTGGCCGAGCTTGCGACCGTGCTGGGCAAGTACGCGGACCATGACATCGACTTGGCGGATGCCTCACTGGTCCTGGTCGCCGAACGTACTGGCGCTACCGAGGTTGTGACCATCGACCGCGCTGATTTTTCCCTTTTTCGCCTCAGCCGCAACCGGGCGTTCACCATCGCGTTTCCTTGAGGCACTGAGCGTGGGCAAAGTCGGCAACTCCAGTGAACACTTCGATGTCATCGTCGTCGGCGCAGGCATCTCCGGGATCGGCGCCGCGTGGCATCTCAAACACCAATGCCCGGGGAAACGTTATCTGGTCCTCGAAGCCCAGGGCAGTTTTGGCGGCACCTGGATCACGCACCGCTTTCCGGGCATACGCTCCGACAGCGACCTCTACACCTTCGGCTACCGATTCAAGCCCTGGACCGGTGCGCCGATCGCCACCGCCGCGGAAATCCTCAAGTACATGGGCGAGGTGATCGAGGAGAACGAGCTTGCGCCGCACATCCGCTACCGGCACCGCATCGTCGCCGCCGCATGGTCGACGCCCGAGCGACGCTGGACCCTGCGCGTGCAGCGCCTGGAAAGTGGCGAGGAATTCACGCTTACCGCGGGCTTCCTGTGGATGTGCCAGGGCTACTACCGGCACGAGCGCGGCTATACGCCCAGGTGGCCCGGCATGGAGGACTTCGGCGGCCGCATCGTGCATCCGCAAACCTGGGCCGCGGACATCGACACCGAGGGCAGGAAGGTCGTGGTCATCGGCTCGGGCGCCACCGCGGCGACGATCATCCCGGCGCTGGCGCCGCACTGTGCGCATGTGACCATGCTGCAGCGTTCGCCCACCTTCTTTCGTACCGGGCGCAACGTCAATGACCTGGCCGACATGCTGCGCGCGCTGGAGATTCCCGAGGAATGGACGCACGAGATCGTGCGCCGCAAGGTGCTCTACGAGCAGGACCTGTTCGCGCGTCGCGCCATGGCCGAGCCCGAGGCGGTGCGCCGCGAGCTGATCGAGAACCTGCGCGGCCTGGTGGGCGACAAGGTCGACGTCGACCGCCATTTCAATCCGCATTACCGTCCGTGGCAGCAGCGCCTGGCCTTTGTTCCGGATGCCGACCTTTTCAAATCCATCGCCGCCGGCCGGGCCTCGGTGGTGACCGACGAGATCGAGCGCTTCACCGCTGGCGGGCTGCTGCTCATGTCCGGTGCGACGCTGGATGCCGACATCATCGTCACCGCGACCGGCTTCGACTTGAGCGTACTGGGCGACATTGCGTTTTCGATCGACGGCGCGCCGCTGGCGTTTGAGAAGACCGTCACATGGCGCGGCGCCATGTTCACCGGTGTGCCCAACCTCATGTGGGTGTTCGGCTACTTCCGCGCCAGCTGGACCCTGCGCGTGGACCTGCTGGGCGACCTCATCGCGCGGCTGTTCGCGCACATGGAAGCGACTGGTGCGACCATGGTCGTGCCGCGCCTGCGCGAGACGGATGCCGGAATGGAACTCAAGCCCTGGGTGCTGGAGGAGGACTTCAACCCCGGTTACCTCGCGCGCGGCATGCACCTGCTGCCGCGCCAGGGCACGGCCGAGCCCTGGCGGCACCACCAGGACTACTGGCGCGAGAACAAGGAATTGCCGCAGGCGTCGCTGACCGACGGGGCGCTGGTGTTCGAGGCCTGAGGCAGTCGGCTTAAGCCAGCGAGACAATCTGGTTCAGCCGAGCGCAGGCCTCACCAAAGGTCAGGTCAGGCAGACGCTTGCGCGGGTGCGGCTTGGCACGCCGCATGCGCCAGTCGAAGGACTTGGGCTGGTGACAGAGAATGTACGAAAGCTTCCCGGCCTTGCGACCGGTTGCCGAACCGGCGGCAACGGCGAACGGATTGGTCGCGTTGTACGACGCGGTCGTCATGGGCAGACCGATGATGAGTCCGGTTTTTTCGTTGAATGCGCGTGGCGAGAGCACCAGCATCGGATGCACGTCGCGCATTTCTGCGCCGGCCTGCGGGTTGCAATCAATCCAGACAATGTCCTGCCGGTCCGGGACCCAGGCGCGCGTGCGCGACGCCATCTCAGAGCTTTTCCGCGCCGACCGGTGTGGCGGCCATCTCCTCGCCGCCGTGCAGTGCCGGGTCGTAAAGCGCAAGGCGATCGGCGAGCGTCAAGGTCTCGCGCGGCTGCGGCGTGATGACGATGCGTCCTTTTTCAACCGCCAGCTTGACGCTCTGATTGGCTCGCAGATTCGCTGCACGAGCGACTGCGGAGGGAATGCGCACACCGAGGCTGTTGCCCCAGTGCTTGATTTCAAGGACCGCTTCGCTCATGTCGCCTCCATGTATAAACGTGTTTATACACGAACGCTGATGAGCGCACAAGCGCTGGAGAGCTAGCCCGCCACCAGCGCCAGCACCCTGAGCGGACTGCCGCTGCCCTGCCTGATCTTGAGCGGCGGACAGATCAGTAGAGAGCCGGTCGCCGGCAGCAGGTCGAGGTTCATCAGGCACTGCAGGCCGTAGCGCCCGGCGCCGTGCAACGTGTAGTGGCAGGGGTAGGGCGGGCGCAGGTGGTGGCCCTGGCCGGCATCCGTGCCGATGGTCTCGGTCCCGAAACCCAGCACGTCGCGCTCCTCGACCAGGAACTGCGCGGTCTCGGCGGCGGGCCCGGGGGTGTGCTGGCCGGTCTCGTCATAGTTCTGGTAGGCCTCCGGGTCGCTGCGCTTGGACCAGTCGGTGCGCATCAGCACCCAGGATCGCGGCGGGATGCGACCGTGGCGTGTTTCCCAGGCCTCGATGGCGGGCACGGTCAGCAGGTAGTCGGGGTCGGAGGCGGCTTCGCGGCTGCAGTCGATCACCACTGCTGGCGCTACGAAGTGGGCGACGGGAATCGTGTCGACCGCGTTGTTGGGCAGGTCGCGCCCGGAGATCCAGTGGATCGGCGCATCGAAGTGGGTGCCGGTATGTTCACCGCAGGAAAAGTTGTTCCAGTACCAGCCCGGTCCGCGCTCGTCGTAGCGTGACACTTCCTCGATGCGAAACGGCCAGCACTGACCCATCTCGGGCGGCAGCGCGATTTGCGGAAACTCCGGCGCCAGGGCCTGGGTCAGGTCGATGACGCGGATGGTGCTGCGCGAGAGTGCCGCGCCGAGCGCGGCTAAGAGGTCGCCCGGCGCAAGAGCGGCCGCGGAGCTGGTCACTGGATTGGTGGCGGGCGTGGCGGCATCGCTCATGTCATGCTCCTGCTGCCAGTTCGCGCTCGAGGATCTTGGGGTCGTCCTGCCAGCGTTCCAGCCATTCCTGGGCGACGTCGCCAGGGTAGACGTCCTCGATGCCGTCCCTGAGCGCCTTGACGATGGCGCGCGCCAGTGCCGCCGGTGCGAGCTTGGGCGGCGGCAGCAACTGGTTCCACTCGTCGTCGACCGGACCGGGATAGACCCCGATGACGCGGATGCCGGCCGGGCGCATCTCCGCACGCAGGCATTGCGAGAGCGAATGCGCGGCGGCCTTGGACGCCGAGAAGGTGCCGTGCGGCGGGAAATTGCTGAGCGCGTAGATCGAGAGCAGATTGACCCAGGCCACCGCGCCGGCCGCACCGTCGGCGCCGCGCGCGCGAAGGGCCGGGCCGAACTCCTGTGCCAGCCGCAGGAGACCGAAGTAGTTGACGTCCATCTCGGCGCGCGCCGCATCGGTGCCGCGCCGCGCGGCGATGCCGTGGGTGCGGTGCACTTCGGCGTTGTTGATGACGATGTCGACCTTGCCGGCCAGTTCTCCTGCCAGTTCGGCGACCGACCTGCCGTCGGTCACGTCCAGCGCCACCGGGGTTACCTGCGGCAAAGCCGCCACGGCAGCGAAGCCGGGGATCTTTTTCCACGGCTCGGCGTGTCCGGCCCAGACGATATCGGCACCCGCCTCGGCGACGGCGCGCACCAGCGCCTGGCCGGTGGCCGACTTGGCGTCGGTGACGAGCACCTTGCGGAATTTCGGGTCGCAACCCATGTCGTAGAGCATCTTGTCGTCCGCCATGTGGGGAGTCTCCTCGGGAGGAAAGCCGATCAGTACCGCCTGGCCGGCGCGGTCCAGGCGCGCGCCGACCTTCACACGCGCCGGCGCGGCGCCGACGTCGCCGTGCAGATGCACCATCAGGGTCGGCCCCGCGTCCAGGCGCACCAGTCCGAGGCGCCACGGCAGGCGTTCGCGAAAGTACAGGTCATTGCTGTGCGAGAGGGTGGTTTCGGCCAGCAGCGCGCCACTTCCTTCCTGCGCACGCCATGCAAGGCGCGGCGACAGGCAGGCATGGCAGGCTTCGCGCGCCGGATACTGCACGGCGCCGCAGTCGGCGCAGGTCTGCAATGCGAAGCGCCCGCGCGCGGCCCAGGCCGTCATGCCCAGTGCGACACGGCTGCGACCCCAGGGCGGCAGGGTCGGCGCGCGCGTGCGCAGCACCGGGTTCTTGCGCTGTGGGCGGGGCATGGGCATGGACATGATGGTCGCCCTGGTCAGTCGGCGCGCGCCAGGATCGCCGCACCGGTGGCGAGGCAGCGATCATAGGTGACCATGCCGAAGCCGCTCACAAGTCCGATGCGTGCTTCCGGCACAGCGCGTCCGGCGGCGGCGCCGGTCAGCTGGCGCACGGCTTCGGTCAAGCCCAGGTAGCCGCCGGCGCAGCCCGCCTGCCCCACCGAGAGCTGGCCGCCGCTGGTGTTGGTGGGCAGCGTGCCATCGCGCGTGAGCGTTTGTTCGCGCACCAGCTTGGGCGCATCGCCTGGCGCGGCCAGGCCCAGGCCCTCGTACTGCAGCATGACGATGACCGGATAGTCGTCGTAGAGCTGCACGAAGTCCAGGTCCTGCGGCCCCACACCTGCCTGGGCGTAGAGGTCGTCGCGATCCATGCCCCAGCCGCCGCGCGTCATGATGGGATCGTCGGCGTAGGCGTTGTGGCGCTCGATGGCGCCCAGCACGCGGGCATGAGCCAACCCGAGGGACCGCGCGCGATCTTCCGACATGACCAAGACGCCCTCGGCACCGGCGCAGGGCATGACGCAGTCGTAGAGGTGGATCGGATCGGCGATGACCCGTGCGGACAGGCATTCGCTAAGCGAGAGCGGCTTCTTGAACATCGCCCACGGCGTGGCCAGCGCGTTGTCGCGCTGGGCGACGCAGATCCGCGCGAAATCCTCGCGCGTGGCCCCGGTTTGGCGCATGTAGTGGGCGGTGATGAAGGCGAACATCGCGTTCGGCCCGCCCGAGCCGTAGGGGTAGGTCGCATCGCGCGCGAAGTGCGAAAAGCTGCCCAGCATCTGGCGAAACGAATCGACCTGGTTGGTGTCCCCGGCGACGCAGGCGACAATCTCGGCGTCGCCTGCCTGCACCGCGCGCGCCGCGCGCCGCAAAGCCACCACGCCCGAGGCGCCGCCCAGCGGCACGTGATCCAGCCAGCGCGGTGCCAGGCCCAGGTGCTGGGTGACGCCGATGGCCGTGTCGGGCACGAGCGAGAACGAGGAGACGATGAGTCCGTCGATCGCGCTCGTGGCGATGCCGGCCTCGCGCACCAGCGCCGCGAGCGCCTGGCCGATGAACCAGTGCGCCCCGCGTGTCGAATAGCGCAGGTAGGGCACGGTGACCGGCACGGCCACCGCGACACCCTCGTAGCCACGGCGCGTCATCGGCGTCAGTCTGCCGAACGCTTCTTGAGCGCACGGGTGTCGATGGTGCCTGGCAAACCAGCCAGGCCGCGCGCAATCGATCGCAATTCGCCGCGCGCGATCTTTTGCGAGGGAGTCAGCGGCAGGGCGTCGACAAAGGCCACCCATCCCGGCGCCTTGAAGTAGGACAGGCGCTCGAGCGCATGGCGCACCAGTGCGACGGCGAAAGTTTCGCGCGCCGCATCGTCGAGCGCCTGGTGCGTCACGACCAGTGCCGCGACTTCGTCACCGCGCAGCTCGTCCGGGGCTGCTGCAACGGCGACCGCCTGCACGCCTGGAAAGGTTGCCAGCACGCTCTCGACCTCGACAGCCGAGATGTTCTCGCCACTGCGACGGATCACGTTCTTCTTGCGGTCGATGAAAAAGAGATTGCCCTGGTCATCGGCGCGCACCAGGTCGCCGGTGTGGAACCAACCCCCCTCCCAGGCGCTGGCGGTGGCTTCTGCGTCCTTCAGGTACTCGCGAAAAAAGCCGGCGCGCGCATCGCTGCCGGCGGCACGCACCAGCAATTCCCCGTTGGTCCCGGCGGGTACATCATGCCCGTCCTCATCGATGAGGCGCCACTCTATCGCCGCTTCCGCGCGACCGAAGGAGGCTTCACCGATCAAGCGCGGTTCACGATTGGCGACCACCACGGCGCCGGCGCCGGTCTCGGTCATGGCCCAGCCTTCGATCAGGGGAAAGCCGAAACGCTCCTCGAAGGCGGCGTGGTGGCGCCGGTCGACCCCGGCGCCGAAGCCGAAGCGCACCGCATGTCCTCGATCGGCGGGTGATGGCGCCGCGCCCAGCAGCATGGCCGGCATGACGCCCAGGTAGTGGATGACCGTCGCGCCCGATGCGCGCACGCTTTGCCACCAGGTCTCGGGATGAAAACGATCCAGCTGGATCAGGCACCCGCCGGTGGCGATCATGGCCATCACCGAGTAGGCCATCGCGTTCATGTGCGTCAGCGGCAGCGGCGTTGCCATGCGGTCACCCACCGGGTCGAGCGCGCAGGCGCCACCAGCGTTGGCATACCAGCGGCCGGCGCGCAGGTAGTAGTCGTTGCCGAGCACGCAGCCCTTGGGCCGGCCGGTGGTGCCGGAGGTGTAGAGCAGCGCGCATTCGCTGTCGGTGTCGGCGGGTCGGTCGCCGTGCGGGGCAGCGCCTTTCAGCGGTGGCAACTCGAAAGCGTCATCCGGACCGATGACGGCGATTGTGCGCCCCGCGGCACGCGCCGCGTCGCGCAGCAGCGCGGCGCGGTCGGTGAGCGACACGGCGAAGGCGATCTCGCTATGGTCGATCAGGTATTCGAGTTCGGCTACGCGCATGTCGCGGTGGATGGGCACCACGCTCGCGCCCAGGGAATTGAGCGCGAACCAGTGCACGAAGAATGCGGGCCGGTTCTCGGTCAGGAGCCCGGCGCGATGGCCGTGGCCGACACCGGCTGCACGATAACGCGCGGCGACCTGCCCGACGCGCTCCATGAGGGTCGCATATGAGAGCGACTCGGCGCGAATGCCGTAGGCGGCGGCGGTGACCGCCTCGACGTGCAGGAAGGGAGCATCGCCGCGCGCACGCGCGGTCGCGGCGAAGGCCTCGTAGACCGTCGCAGCCAACGCCCTAGCCCTGTTCGAGGAACTCGGTCAAGGCCAGCGCCGGCGGCTTGGCGTAATTGGAGCGGCGGCTCACCTTGCCATGGCCGCGCGCATGCAGCTTGATCGCCATCTCGGCGGCCTTGGCGATGACAGTCAGGCCGTTGACGATGGGCGCGCCTTCGAAATTGGCCCCCGTTTCGGTACCGAACATGAGCATCGGCAGGCCGCCGGCCGGGACGATCACATCCGCCCCCGCATCGAGAAGGGCGCGGCACTCGGCTTCCCACAGGGGGCGCAGCTTGGCCATGCCGGCCTCGCTGGCAAAGCCCTCCATGAAATCGCTGACACGGGCGTTGACCGCGCGCACACCGACGCAGCGCCGCTCGAGCGCATAGCGGATCACCTGGTCCTCGTGCCACGGGATGAAGACCGGGTTGATGGTGATGAGGCCGAACTTGCGGCCCAGCGTGCAGGCGTGGAAAAGCGAAGTCTCGCCCAGGCCCACCACCGGGATGTCGACGACCGACTTGACCTCGGCTAAGCCTGCGTCTTGGAAGTGCGTGATCGCGATCGCGCTGTAGCCCTCGCGCTCGGCCTTGATGGCGTTCCTGATGAAGTTGCGCGCCATGCGGAACTCGGTGAGCGCGTGGGTGGTGGTGGCCGGCGGCGTCGTCGTATTGAAGGTGCACGAGAAGCCGGGGTCGAGTATGGCTTTCAAGTGCGGCTCGAGGCGCGAAATGTAGGCGGAGTGGGCGACGCGGTCGGTGGCGCCCTGGAACCAGATCTTGTGGGTCATCGGGAATCTCCAGTGGAATTGCGCTACTTGTGGCTGAGATTGGGAAGCCAGGTGGCCAGCGGCGGGAAGACGATGACCAGCCCGATCAGGATCAGGACGCAGGCGATGAAGGGCATGGCGGACAGATAGATGTCGCGCATCGAGGTGCCCGGTGGCGCCACGCCCTTCATGACGAAGAGCAGCAATCCGAAGGGCGGCGTGGTGTAGCCGATCTCGAGTGTCAGGAGCATGATGAGGCCGAACCAGGTGAGGTCGAAGCCCAGGGTCTTGGCCAGCGGGAAGAAGATCGGCGCGGTCAGGAGCATCATGGAGAGCTGGTCCATGAAGCAGCCGAGAAAGAGGATCACGCCGATCATGATGAAGAGCATGCCCATCGGCGTCAGGTCGAAGGACAGCGCCCAGTTCGTGAGGCCGGACGAGGCGCCGGTAAATGCCAGCACCTGGGCAAATGTGGCCGAGCCGAAGATGATGAGAAACGACATCACCGTGATCTTGAGGGCACCTTCGAGCGAGGCCGTGAAGGCTTTCCAGGTCATGCGCCCGTAGCATGCCGCCAGCACCATGACCGACACCGCGCCCAGAGCGGCGGCCTCGGTCGGCGTGCACCAGCCAACCAGCATCACCACCACCGAAAAGACGATGATCGCGACCATCGGGATCACGTCAACGAAGAACAGCCGCAGCTTTTCCGCGCGCGGCACCACCTCGGGGTCATAGGCAGGCGCGGCCGAAGGGTCGATGACGGTCCAGCCCCAGATCAGGACGCCGTACATCAGCGCCAGCACGAGTCCCGGGATGATGCCGGCCAAGAGCAGGTCGCCGACGTCGGTGCGGCCCAGGGTGGCCAAAAGCACCGTCAGTGCCGAGGGCGGAATGATGACCGCCAGGCCGCCGACGCCCATGATCGGGCCGATCGACAGATACTTGTTGTAGCCGCGCTTGATCATCTCCGGGACCATCAGCGACCCCAGGAGCGCGCAGGCTCCCATGCTGGAACCGGCCGGGCCGGCGAAAGCGGTGCCGCCGATCAGGGTCACGTAGGCCAGGCGCCCGCGGATATTGCCCAGGAGCTTGTCGGCGGCGTTGAAGCACTTGGTGGCGAGCCCGGTGTGATAGAAGAGTTCGCCCATCAAAAGGAACATCGGGATCGGCACCAGCGCGAACGAGGTCATCGCACCGAAGCCGTTGTTGATGACCTGGGAAATGCCGCTGCCGCCGCCCATGAAGAACACCGCGGCGACGATATTGGTGGCAAAGAACGCGATCGCCACCGGCAACCCGAGGAGCATCAGCCCGACACCGAGGCCGAAGAGAAGGATGGCCGCCCAGTACCATTCCATGATGCGTCAGCTCCCGGCGCGGCTCTGGTTCAACTGTGGTCCTCGGACTGCCCGCCCAGGGCGCCCAGAAAATCCTCGCCGCGCCACAGGAAGCGCGCGAATTCAATGGCCATCATCGTGAAGGCCAGCGGGATGAAGATCACGATCATCCAGCGCGGCATGTCCATCGAGCGTACGTCGATGTCGTTGAGGCTGTAGTTGCGCCAGGTCACCTGCACGCCGTACCAGGCCAGGATGGTGCATACCACCACGCAGGCGATACCGATGCCGATGGCCCAGCGGCGGCGCAGGGCCGGCGCCATCGACATGAGCAGGATCTCGACGTAGACATGGCCCTTTTCGCGCACCAGCCAGGGCGCACCCAGGCAGGGCACGATGAGAAGCGCGTACTCGGTGAAGGTAAAGAGGTGCGCGGAGCTCTGGTAGCCCAGGTTGCGCAGGATCACGTCCACAGTGATGGAGACCATCATGGCCGCCATGAGCAGGCCGGCCAAGGCCGCCATGCCGTACAGCAGGGCGTCGTAGGCGCGGCCCACCGGCTTCATGGTCGGCGTGCCGCGCGCTGCCGCAGGTAAGGCAACTCAGCCGCGTTTCAAGGCGCGTAGAGCTTGATGAAGCGCTCGACGTCCTGGCGACCGCCGGCCTTTTCCATGCGCTCCTTCATGCGTGCCCAGCTGGCCTTGCGCGCCTCGCCCGCGAAGTTGGCCGCGGCCTCCTTGCCCAGCGAGACGCCCTTCATGCCGCGTTTTTCCAGTTCCGCGAACTCCTGCTTGCGCAGTTCGGCCTGTGCCTTGAGCGAGAAAGACTCGTGCTCGATGGCCACGCGCGTGAGGATCTCCTTGGACTTGTCCGACAGCGAGTTCCACTTGCGCACGTTCATGATCACGCCCAGGTCGGTCGAGAAGAAGGGCGGGTCGAGGCGGAACTTGAGGAAGCGGTCCCAGTTGGCGTCCATCAGGCCGATCTCGGTCCAGCCGGTCGCGTCGGCGGTGCCACGCTCAAGTGCCGTGTACACCTCGGTGGAGGGCAGGTTGATGATCTGCGCCTTCAGGTAGTTGGTGAAGAAGGCGTTGTAGATCGGGTTTCCGCGCAGCTTGACGCCGGTGATGTCGAGGTTGCCGCGCGCGTCCAGCTTGGGCTGGTTCTTGAACCACAGGTGAAAGCGGATGCCCGAATCCATCCAGCCCAGGTACACCGTGCTCATGCGCCGCACGTGCGCCTCGTTCAAGGCCGCGGTGGCGCCGCTCTTGCGCGCGGTCGGGCCGTCGATCGACGAAGCACTGACCGCGTCGCACTCGGGCACCGCGGCAGCATAGAAGGCGCAGGGCGTGTAGACCATGTCGACCACGCCGTCGCGCACCGCGGCTGGCTGCTCGAACATGCCGACCGCCTCGGGCCCGCCGCGCACCGTGATCTCGAAGGCACCCTTGCCGGCGGTGTTGGCCTTCTTGACGAACTCGATAAAGCTCTTGGAGTAGACCCAACTGGCCGGGAAGGCATGCACCGCGGTGATCTTGTCCTGCGCCACCGCAGACTGCGCGGCGACAAGTCCGACGGCGGCGGCCAGCCACCAGCTTTTGTTGCTAATCTTCATGGGATCTCCTGAAATCACCGACGCTGCGGCGAGAAATTGCGGCCAAAGCGCCAATGTTATCTGTCACCCGTGCCATTGTCCATGATCGGGTGCAGGGCGGAAACCGACGAGCGAGCGCACCCATGAAGAGCTACCAGACCGGCGTCCTGCACCATCATCGCGACGGCGCATGCCCCGGGTTGACCCTGGTTGCGCCGATGCGCCACGAAATGGTGCATCTGATCGATATGCAAGGCCACGTGGTGCACGCCTGGGCACTGCCCGGACCGCTGGGCTCCAAGGCATGCCTTCTGCCCGGCGGCAACCTGCTGTGCTCGGTGGTCACACCGGAGGGTATACCGATCCCCGGCGCCAAGGGCGGGCGCATGCTGGAACTCGACTGGGACGGGCGCATCGTGTGGGAATACGTGGACCACGACCAGCATCACGATCTGCTGCGCTTATCCGACGGTAACACCTTGTACCTGGCGCGCGAGGAAATGCGCGCCGAGGAAGCCGCGCGCATCACCGGCGGCCTCGCCGGTACGTCGCTGCATGGCAGGATGTACGGCGACGTGGTGCGTGAAGTGGACCGTCGCGGCGTGCGCGTGTGGGAATGGGCCTTCAAGGACGTCGCCCCGGATTCGTTCACGCTGGCGCCCGACTGCCACCGTGGCGAGTGGGCGCACGCCAATTCTCTGGCCCTCGCCAGCGATGGCAACCTGATGGTGAGCTTTCGCCACCTCGATACCATCCTGATCGTGGACCGCGTGAGCAAAACCGTGATCTGGAGCCGGCGCGATGCAACCTGGGGCCATCAGCACAATGCCGAGATGCTGCCCAACGGCAACATCACCGTCTTTGCCAACGGCATGAATAACTTGCACCAGCCGCTGCATTCGCGCGCCATTGAGTTCAATCCTGCCACTGGCGAGACGGTGTGGCAGTTCATCGACCCGCAGCGCTGGACCTTCTTCAGCCCGGTCATGGGCGGCGTGCAGCGCCTGGCCAACGGCAACACCTTGATAACCGAGTCGCTCAACGGGCGTATCTTCGAGGTGACGCACGCCGGCGCGATCGTGTGGGATTACATCGTGCCGATGCAGCATCCCAATCCGGTGCTGCACGCGCCGAGCAACGCGGTGTTCAGGGCCTATCGCTACGAAGTCTCCGCCCCCGAGCTGGCCGGGCGGGTATGAACCCCGGCCACGCTTGGTCGCGCCCGCTCAGCCCTTGAGGTAGGCGGGCAGCGCCAGGCACAGCGCGGGAAAGGCGAGGAGGATGCCTAAGCGCACGAGGTTGGAGGCGATGTACGGCGTCACGCCGCGGTAGATCGCCGGCAGGCCGACCTGCGGCGCGATGCCGTGGATGACGAAGACGTTCATGCCCAAGGGCGGGATCAGCATGCCCAGTTCGATCAGCACGACGTTGATGATGCCCCACCACACCGGGTCGAAGCCCCAGCTCTTGATGAGCGGCAGCACGAACGGCAGGGTGATCACCATCGCCGCCACTTCGTCGAAGACCGCGCCCAGCAGCAGGTACATGGCCATCAGCAGCACCAGGATGACGCTGATCGAAAGCCCCGACTCCGAGATCAACTTGATCAGCGCCGCCGGCGCCTGCGACACCGCGACGAAGTAGCCGAACAGCGACGCACCGATGATGATCACGTAGATCATCGCCGTGGTGCCAGCCACGTCGGTCAGGGTGCTCCAGAAGGTACTGCGGTTGAGCCGCCCGCGTGCGGCGGCGAACAAAAACGCGAGTGCTGCACCCACCGCAGCGCCCTCGGTGGCAGTGAACACGCCCCAGGTGATGCCGCCCAGGACAATCAGGATCAGCGAGACCACGGCCCAGCTGCGGCGCACCTCGCGCCAGCGTTCCGCCCAGGACAGGCGCTCACCGGCCGGCGCGTCCGCCGGACGCAGCCGCGCATACCCCGCAATGGCGATGAAGTGCAGCGCGATCGCCAGGAGCGCGGGAACGATGGCAGCGGCGTACAGGGTCAGGATCAGCTGCTCGGCCAGCACTGCGTAGATGACCATGATCACCGAGGGGGGCACCAGGATGCCCAGGGTACCGCCGCCGGCCACCGTACCTGCGGCGAAGCCCGGGTTGTAGCCGCGTGCCAGCATGGCCGGCAGCGCCACCTTGCCGAAGGTCGCGGTGGTGGCGATCGAGCTGCCGCATACGGCGCCAAAGCCGGCGCACCCGCCGACGGTCGCCATCGCCAGGCCGCCGCGGCGATGGCCGGTGAGTGCATAGGCCAGGCGATACAGATCCTCGGAGAGACCGGCGGCACCGGCAAAGCCGCCCATCATGATGAATAGCGGGATCGTCGCCAGGTCCTGGTTCGAGAATGCACTGGAGGTCTCCGACGCGAGCAGGGAGAGCGCTGGATTGAATCCGCCCAAAAGGCCGAAGCCGGCGATCCCCGCCACCCCCATTGCGATGCCGAGCGGCACGTGCAGGAGGATCAGGACGAACATGCCGCCCAGGCCGAGCGCGGCGACGGTAAGCGCGTCCATCGCGCTACGGCTCCGTTGTTTCGGCCGTGCCGCCGCGCAAGGCGCGCGCGAGCACGATCAGGCCGGCGATCGTGGTGATGACAATCAGTATCGTGACCGCCCACCATGCCGGCGCCACCGGCCAGCGCAGGATCGCGGTGGTCTCGCCGGCGCGCGCCATTTCGGCGGAGAAGAACATGTATTGCCGGGCCATGAGCACGAAAAATGCCGCGGTCACAAACGCGCCGAAGGCGTCGAGCCAGCGCGCCCAGCGCGGCCCGAGCGTGCCGCCAAGGATGCGGATGGTGACGTTTGCGCGTGCCACCAGGAGCGCCGGAAAGCAGGCCGCGATGATGACCGCGGTGGCCAGGGTCGCGACGTCATTGAAGCCGTGGATCGGCTGGTTGGCAAACTTGCGCAGCAACACATCGGCCATGGTCACCAGTGCAAGCGCCAGCAGCAGGGCGGCCGCGCCCAGCGCCAGCCAGCGGGCGATGTGCGCGGCGTGCCGCTCGATGGTGGCGAGCAAGGCGGCGGCTTGGTGGCTACTTGCCGCCGCGGATCTTGGCGAGTTCGGCCTGCAGCACCTTGTAGACGTGCTCGTTGCGCGGCTTCTGGGCGCGCCAGGTGGTGGTGACGCCCTCGACCGCCTTGCGGATTTCCTCGGACGTGGCCGCGTCGGCGCGCGTGACGGTGTTCTTCGGCTGCTTGGCGACCCGTTCCATGGTGCTGCTGTTGGATGCATCGGCAAACTCGCCGAAGCGCTTGGCAAAGGCCTCGCCGCTGAAGCGGTCGATCGCCGCGCGCGCCGCCGGCGGCAGGGCGTCATAGCGGCTTTTCAGCATCGGTACCATGATCGCGGTGCCGCCCAGCGGCACCGCGAGGTGATGCGGCGCCACTTCGTCGATCTTGAAGGTGCCGACGAAATTCCACTCCGCCAGCGTGCCGTCGACGACGCCCTTGGCGATGGCCTCTGCGGTGTTGGGCGCGCCGATGATCACAGGCGTCATGCCCAGCGCCTCGGCGATACGCCCGCCGATGCCACTGCCGACCCGCATGCGCTTGCCCTTGAAGTCAGCCAGCCCCTTTATCGGCGTCTTGGCGTGCAGGCTCACCGGCGGCACAGCGCCGATCAACAGCAGCTTCAGGTCGGCGAAGCCCACCAATTCGTTGCGTGCGGCCAGGCGGGTCAAGGCCAGCGAGGCCTCGGCGGAGCCACGCGTGATGAAGGGCAGCTCGACGACCTCGGTGTCGTCAAAGCGGCCCGGGGTGTAGCCGGGAACGGTCCAGGCGATGTCCGCGACGCCGTCCTGCACCAGCTTGAATTGCTGCAGAGGATTGCGTCCCAGGGTGCCGCCGGCGTACATCTCGATCTTCAGCGCGCCATTGGAGGCCTGCGTGACGTCCTGCGCCCAGGCGCTGAACACACGCGCGGTGAACGGCGCCTGCGGCGGCTCGAAGCTGGCGAATTTCAGTGTCACGGTCTGCGCGGCGGCGGGACCGGCGATGCTGAGGGCGGACAGCATCAGCAGGCGCCGCAAGGCGGGTTTCATCAGGTCGGTCTCCTCATTTTTGGCGCCGCATCGGCTGGCGGGCGAACGAACATTATCGCAACGACGCAGGCCTGTCGATCCGGCGGGACTTTGCCGGCCGCGACAAACCTGCCTCGAAGCACGCGCGGGACCAGCCGCTACTCCTTGAAATACACGAGCTGGTGCGTCACCGCGAGCAACTCGCCGTCAGGGCTCCATAGCTCACCGGACTGGTCAAAGTAGCCGTTGCGAAACTGCTGGGCACGGGCGTGGGCGAGCAGATGACGGGTGCCGACGGCGGCCAACCTGCCCGCTTCGGCATGGAAGTAGACCGTGAACGAAACCGTGCCAATAGGGGCCCAGCTCGACCGCTTGACAAAGATGCGCGGAAAGAACGCGTCACACAAGGACGCCAGTGAACAAAAGTCCAGCGCGCGCGGCGGCTCGTCGCGAACCCACAGCAGGCTGACCGAGTCGCGTTGGCCGGCGATCGTGGCGTCGAACTGCAGCGGCCCTTGCACGAAGCGCATGTCAAAGGCATTGGTCCAGCGCACCCGGTCCAGCGGCGGCGAGCGCGCGATGGAATCGGCCGGCGGCACCTCGGGAAAGTCAGCCTCCAGCGCGGACCAGGTCTCGCGGCGCGTCGCCAGCACGGCAGTGGCGGTGGCCACCACATCGACGCCTTGACGCATCTGTACCGACCAGTGCTGGGTCGAGCGGTTGGTGCGCGCGGCTGTGGCCTCGACCTCGAAGGGACCGTGAGGGATGGGGCCGGCAAAGTTGACGGTCAGCGCGACCGGCTCGCCCTGCCGCGCCGGGTGTTGCATCACCGCGGCAAGGGCCGTAGCAGAAGTGGTGCCTCCAAACGGCCCCACCATGTTGCCGTAGGCCTCGTGGGTGTGGCCGCGCCAGCAGCCCTCGCCCTGAGCTTGCAGGCGAATGGCTTCATCGAAGGGGTGGGGCCGCTTCATGGTCCGGGGCGCAGAGTTGCGAGGGGCGCTCAGGCGGCGCAAATTCTGGCCCTGGCCTCGACGTATTCGCGCTTGAAGCGCGCCACCAGGTTGGCGGCGGGCATCACCTCGCGAATCGCGCTTATGCCCTGGCCGCAGCCCCAGATGTCCTTCCAGGCCTTGGCTGCCTGCGCGCCTTCGCCGGTGGCGAAATTCATCTTGCTCGGGTCGCTTTGCGGCAGGTTGTCCGGGTCCATGCCGGCGTTGCGGATGCTGCCCTTCAAGTAATTGCCGTGGATGCCGGTGTAGAAGTTGCTGTAGACGATGTCGTCCGAATTGCTCTGGGTGATCATCTTCTTGTAGCCCTCCACCGCGCGCGCCTCCTCGGTGGCGATGAAGGCCGAGCCGATGTAGGCCAGGTCCGCGCCCATCGCCAGGGCCGCCAGGATCGCGCCACCGGACGAGATCGCGCCCGACAGCGCGATCGGGCCGCCGAACCATTCACGCAGCTCGGCCACCATCGCGAACGGGCTCTTCACGCTGGCGTGGCCGCCGGCGCCGGCCGCTACCGGGATCAGGCCGTCGGCGCCCTTTTCGATGGCCTTGTGCGCAAAGAGGTTGCTGATCACGTCGTGCAGCACCACGCCGCCCCAGGCCTGCACGCCGCGATTGACGTCTTCGCGCGCGCCCAGGCTGGTGATGATGATGGGCACCTTGTACTTCGCGCACACCTGCATGTCGTGCTCGAGCCGGTCGTTGCTCTTGTGCACGATCTGGTTGATCGCAAAGGGCGCGGCGGGCGACTCGGGGTGGGCGAGGTCGTGCGCGGCCAGTGCCTCGGTGATCTCGGCCAGCCATTCGTCGAGTTGCGAGGCGGGGCGGGCGTTGAGGGCGGGCATCGAACCGACGATGCCCGCCTTGCACTGGGCGATGACGAGCTTGGGGTTGCTGATGATGAATAGCGGCGAGCCGATCACGGGGAACTTCAGGTTCTTGAGGATCGGCGGGAGGTAGCGGGCAGGGGTTTGCATGGGTGAGTCTGGCGTGGTGGGGTTGGGGGATCGGTGGGTTTATTCCCGGTGCGACACAGGCGCGACCGGCTTAATCGAATCCGCGGTAGTGGACGACGTTGGCCAGGGCCTCGCGCTCGCTCACCAGCGTGTTTTCAATCTTGGAGTGGTCGGCATAGCCCAGCGCCATGCCGGAAACAAGTGCCTGGTCCGCGGGGACGCCGAGATGCTTGAGCACCGGCTTTTGAAACGGGATCCACGCCGCCTGCGGGCAGGTGTCGAGGCCGAAGCCCTTCGCGGCCAGCATGATCGTCTGCAGGTACATGCCGGCGTCCGCCCAACTGCCGCGGCCGAGGTAGGTGTCCGTTGTCACAAACAGGCCGACCGGCGCATCGAAGAACATGAAGTTGCGCGCGCCCTGCTTGGCGCTGGCGA
Source organism: Burkholderiales bacterium (assembly GCA_046160545.1). Taxonomy (GTDB): domain Bacteria; phylum Pseudomonadota; class Gammaproteobacteria; order Burkholderiales; family JAEUOS01; genus JAEUOS01. The sequence continues at coordinate 2,821 of JBJXGS010000182.1, read as the reverse complement.
CGCGATCGCCCTTGGGGATGCCGAGAAGGCTGTAGAGAGACCAGCCGATACCGCGGCGGCGCTCGCGGTGCACAGGTTTCCATTCCGCCGGATAGTAGTTGTAGTCCTCGTGCTTCTCGCCACCGCCGCTTCGCACCAGCTCCAGCACGTCGTCGGTGATGGCCTGCTTGACCGCGCCGGTGCAGACGTAGACGTGCCATGGCTGCGTGTTGGTGCCACTGGGCGAGCGCTGCGCAATCTGCAGGATCTTCTCGATGGTTTCCTTGGGTACCGGATCGGGCTTGAAGGCGCGAATCGACTTGCGGTTTTCTATTGCGTCCAGAACGTTCAAGCGATTTCCTTCATTTGGTGATGTTGCGGGACTCATCGGGCGGGGCTGCCGCCTTCATGGGGCGCGGCGCGTCTGGGCGACGATTTCCTCTGCAACCTCGCGCAGGCGATCCTTGCCGAAAAACATTTCGTCGCCGACAAAAAAAGTCGGGCTGCCGAAGTTGCCGCGCGCCACAGACGCCTCGGTGTTCGCGATCAGCCTGTCCTTTATGGACTGCTCCTGGATGCCAGCGAGGATCGCGTTGCCGTCGAGCCCCGCTGCGTCAAGCGCCTCCCGGATCACAGGAGCGTCGTCCATTTTCCGGGGGTCTTCCCACATGTAGTGAAAGACCTGATCGACGTATCGGTCGAGGAATCCGTCACGATCGGCGAGGACCGCGCCGCGCATGATCTGCACGGTGTTGACTGGGAAATGCGGATTCATCCGGTACTGGGTGAGCCCGTGCTTGCGGATGAAGCGCTCAGTCTCCAGGCGCGCGTATTCGCTCTTGTTCTTGATGCCCTTGAACTGCACCATGGGTGGCTGGTTGTTTGTGAGTTTGAAGACGCCGCCCAGCAGCACCGGTACATAAGTGATCTGCGCGCCGGTCTTAGCCGAGATGGCCGGCAGAACCTTGTGGCAGAGATAGGCGTTGGGGCTGCCGAAATCGAAGTGAAACTCGACCTTTGGATGCATGGCTTGCGCGGCTCCTTGTTACTTTCAGATCAGGATGCAGGCGGCGTGTTGCGGATTGCAGCCTGGCAGTGAGCGGCCCGCTCGGTCATGCGGGCGTTGTAGGCCGCGGCACGCGCATCGATTGGCGCGCCGTAGCTGGCGGCCAACGTGAGGCAGGTGGACAAGAGAATGTCGGGCGCTGTCAGTCGGTCACCGAGCAGGTAGGGTCGCATCTCTTCCAGTTGACGCAGGACGGTGCGCATCTGCTGTCCGAAGTAGGCCGCCGCCTGGTCGCAGACCTCGGGAGCCGGACCGTAGACTTCTGCCAGATAGCGATGGCGGCGGATGACGTAGAGCGATGCGGCATCGAGCTCGCTGATGATGAAGAAGCACCATTCGAGACAACGGATGCGCTCCTTCGCGCTGCTTGGAACCAGGGCGGTTTTCCCGGTGCCGTAGGTATCCGAGAGATAGGTGACAATCGCGGCACTCTCGGTGATCGTGAAGGCGCCGTCCTGCAGTAGCGGGACCTTCTGGCGGGCCGTGAGCGCGGTGTACTCGGGCGTCTTGGTCTCGCCGGTGCGCGGCTGGATCGGGCGGCACTCGTAGTCGAGGCCCAGCTCGGCGAGCGCCCAATGGGCGCGCATCGTCCGTGATGTGCCGACCCCCCACAGGACGAGACGGCCATCGTCGGCCACAGTCGCTTTCATGTCAGGCTGCCGGGGCGGGGTTCGCGGCGGCTGCCTTCACCGCCTTTGATGCCTTGAGCGCGGCGATCTCATCGGCGCAAAGCCCGAGCGCGCCGAGAATCTGGTCGGTGTGCTCGCCGATGGCCGGAGCCGGACCGCCAATGGCCGCCGGCGTCCGCTCGAACCTCGCCGCAGGTCGCGGCTGCCGCACGGGCCCCAAGCCCGGCTGGTCGAAGGTCACGATCAAGCCATTGTGGACGACCTGGGGGTCGGCGGCGACCTGACTGCGGGCCAGGATGGGCGCGCACGGCACATCCGCCGCATCGAGCCGTTCCAGCCAATGACGACTTGTGTTGGTCTTGAGGACTTCACCTACCAGGGTGATGCGCTCGGCTGCGTTCACCGAACGCAAGGCCGGGGTGCGAAAGCGCGCATCATCGATCCATTCAGGTTTGCCGATCACGTCCGCAAGACCTTTCCATTCGGCATCCGAGACCGAACCGACGGTGATATAGCCATCCTGGGTTTCGAAGACGAGGTCCGGCCGCGCGGTCGGGTTGGCGCCTGCACCTTCGCGTCCGATGACGGTGTACTGCGTCATCGACTCCGGCCAGATGAAGGCGACCAGGGTATCGAGCATCGACAAGCGCACGTGCTGGCCCTGGCCGCTGCGCTCTCGCGCGAAGAGCGCCGCACAGACCGCTTGCGCGGCGTGCACCGCGGTTGCTTTGTCGGCGACGATTGCGCGTACCATGCGCGGCCGGCCGGTCGCCTGGTCGGCCTGCACGTCGGCCAAGCCCGAGAGCGACTGGATGATGGGGTCGTAGACGCGCTTTTTTGCGTAGGGCCCGGTCTCGCCGACGCCGCTGATCGACACATAGACCAGGCGCGGATTGAGCGCGCGCAGCGTCGGCTCGTCGAGGCCCAGGCGCTCCATCGTTCCGGGGCGAAAGTTCTGCACCAGGACATCGGCCCCTGCAACCAGCCGACGCACCAGGTCGATGGCCGTCGACTGCTTGAGATCGAGCGCGAGTGAGCGTTTGCCACGGTTCGCCGACACGAAGGTCGGGGTGAACTCGCCCGTCTTCGCCGTACGCCGCGTGGTATCGCCGTCCAAGGGTTCGATCTTGATGACATCGGCGCCCTG
>JBJXGS010000181.1:0-2914 GCA_046160545.1 Burkholderiales bacterium | reverse complement strand
TGTTGCCGCACAACTGCACGCCGCGGTGCGGGCAGCGGTTGTAGAGCACACGGATCTTCTTGTCGCGGCCGCGCACCATGATCATCGGCTGGCGGCCGATGGTGAGCGTGTGGTAGTCGCCGGGCTTCTTGACCTGCGACTCATGGCCACAGTAGATCCAGATCTTCTCGAAGATATGCTCGATTTCGCGATCGAAAAGTTCCTGGCTCGTGTAGGCAAGGCGATGTACGCGGTCGGGTTCGACCAGGGTGCGGGGGTCGAGTGTTTGCATGCTGTTTCCTTTGGTCAACGGCGGGCGACGGCGGACGCTCCGCCCGAAGAACGCGGAAGATACCATCGCCGCGAGAGCCCCGGCGGGCCGGAGCCCGCGCCCGGGTTCCGCTCCGCGCATGGGTGTCTGGCAGCCCCGGCCGGGAGTTGCATGCGGGGCCGGCGTAGCAGCGCCGCGCTGATCCGCTCGATGGGCCTCAAGCTCGAATGATGTGCAGTTCCGTGGTGGATCGCCTCTCGGATCATGCTTGCAATAATTCCACCTCGAGTCCAGCCGCTGCGAAGTTTCGAAACCCGCCATCGAAGGTGACCAGGGACAGACCTGCGCGGACGGCAAAGGCCGCGAGATATGCATCCATCCACACCTTGGGCGACGCATCGCCGCCAGCAGCCAGACGCAGCCATGTGTCGCGCGTCTTTGTTGCTTCCGGCAGTTCGAGCACGCCCGGCAAGGCCAGCAATGCGGTGAGTGCTGCGATGGCGTCCCGATTGGTGAGCCCGACGGCGCCGTAGGCTACTTGCAGAGTCTGGGTCGAAACCAGGCGCAAGAAGCTGATCTGCGTGGATCGGCAAAAAACCGCCGGCGAGTCCGGCGTCGCCTGCTCCAGCACCGACTGGGCAGCCGCATGGCCCGGGTGGATCGGAAATACCGCGGCGACCCAGACGTTGGTGTCAACGAGCCGTCCGGACATTACCCTCTTCGATGACGGCCAACGCCTCCTGTTCCAGGGCGAGCAGAGCTGGAATGCCCATGCGAGCGGCAGGCGCGGCGGGATCGCAGCGCATGATCGGAATGCCGTTTGCGCCGATCGAAAGGGTCGGGGCCAGCGCGGTCGGCACGGTGCGAGCGGACAAGTCCAGTGCTTCCCGCAGCAGTTGGGCGACCAGATCCTTGAGAGGGCGACGTTGAATGACCGCGCGCATCTTGACAGCCTGAAGAACGTCGTCCGGCAGGTCGATGGTCGTTTTCATGAAGGAAGTTTACCAGCTTGCTGGTTACCCGGCTACCTGGCTACCTGGCTATCATGATCCTGATTGAGGCGCTTGATTTACCTGAAAGCCGGTAAGTCGCTCCACCCGAGGGCCGGACGTCACGCCGCAGGGCCTGACGCTACTCGGGCTTGATCCCGGCGGCCTCGATCACGCGGCCGAGCGATTCCACGTCCTGGCGTACCATCGCGCCGAATTCGCGCGCCGACAGCGCGTAGGGATCCGCGCCGACGGCGGCGAAGCGCTCACGCAGGTCGGGCGCGGCCAGCGACTTCGCCGCGGCGTCGTTCAAGCGCTGCACGATCGCCGCCGGCAGTCCGGGCGGGCCGTGCAGGCCGACCCACAGACGCAGCGTGACGCTCGGGTAGCCGACCTCGGCGAAGGTCGGCACCTCCGGCAGGAGCGGCGAGCGCTTCTCCGCCATCATCGCGATCGGGCGCGCCTTGCCGCTCCTGACGTGCACGATGGCCGAGGGCAGCGCGTCGAACACCATGGCCAGGCTGCCGGCGATCATGTCCGGGTAGGCTGCCGCCGCGGTCTTGTAGGGCACATGGATCAGTTCGACCCGGGTCGCGGCGCGCAGCAGTTCCGCCGAGATGTGGGCGACGCTGCCGATGCCGGACGAGCCGTAATTGAGCTTGCCCGGATTGGCGCGCGCATCGGCGACCAGTTCCTGCACCGTGCGGTACGGCGCGGTCGTGCCCACCGTGAGGATGGTCGGTGTCAGCGCCACCGCGCCGATGGCGCTGAAGTCCGCGACCGGGTCGTAGGGCGCGGCCTTGACCAGGCGCGGGCCAATCGCGTACGGGCTCAGGGACGAGAGCACGATGGTGTAACCGTCTGGCGCCGACTTGGCCACGGCGCCAGCGCCGACCATGCCGCCAGCGCCGGGGCGGTTGTCGACGATCATCGACTGCCCCAGCACCTCGCCCATCTTCTGCGCGAGCACGCGGCCGACAATGTCGGAGACCCCGCCGGCGCCGAAGGGCACGACCAGGCGCACGGGCTTGCCTGGGTAGCCAGGCTCGGCACTTTGGGCCGTGGCCGGGTTGGCGGCGCTGCCAAGGGCGATGCCGATGAGGACCACGCAAGTGGTGAAGCGGGTTCGGGCCATGTTTCGCTCCTGCGCCGGGAATCCGGCGTCATGCATCCGGTTGCAAATACTGCGCCAGATCGACCGGCGGATAGACCACCTTGACAAAGCGTTTCAAGCGCTCGGCCGGCAGGGTGGCGTCGATGATGACCTTGGCGACCACACCGTGGGCGTCGGAGGAGGGGTCGAGCTCGTTGCCGTGGGCGCCCGGGATGGGGATCACGCCCTCGTGCCAGCGCACGCGCGTGCCGAGCGCCCACATGACGTCGGCCGGGTCGTGGATGTCGACGTCGTCGTCGACGACGATGATGGTCTTGAAGTTGACGTGCGCGGCCATGGCGGCCAGCGCGACGTTGCGCGCCTCGCCGGGCTCGGGTTGCGACAGGCTGATGATGGCGGTAAACCCCGCCGCATAGGGGGGCAGGTGCACCGCTTTCATGCGCGGGGTGATGTGGCGCACGAAGCGCGCCAGCAGCGGCTCGCGCGTGATCATGTTGCCCACGCTCTGGTGCTCGTAGCCGCCGCCGTTCATGGTCTGCCAGATCGGGTCCGCGCGATGGG
>JBJXGS010000180.1:0-11483 GCA_046160545.1 Burkholderiales bacterium | reverse complement strand
GGCTCCAAAAGTTTCGGGTCGTTAGCTCAGTTGGTAGAGCAGCGGACTTTTAATCCGTTGGTCGTTGGTTCAAATCCAACACGGCCTACCATTCCAGGGGTCAGCTTCGGCTGACCCCTTTGTTTTTTCGGCCCGCAACAAAAACGGGAGCCGAAGCTCCCGTCGCCGTGCACCTGCAAGCCTCGATCAGGCCACGATCTTCCTGCGGCGAATTCCCAGGCCTGCGAATGCGAGGCCGAGAAGCACCAGGGTGCCCGGTTCAGGCACCGCTCCGCCCCGCTCGAACATGACGTTGTCCAATTGATAGATGCAGCCATTGCAAGTGATGTCCGGACCGGGAATCCTGATCTGGTCGATACCTGCCAAATCCTCGAATCCAATGAATTCCATATCGTCTTGGGGAGCAGTCAGGGAGAAGGACCCGATGACAACGCCCGCGCGCAGCACTTCGACAACGTCTCCACTTGTTGGAACATTGGAGCCAAACCAGAAGCCGACGCGGGTTTGAAGGGCGGCGAGCGAAAATCCCGTCCCGCAGTCGCCAAGGCATCCGTAGGAGGCCGCGATATCACCGAGGCCCTCAGCCGTCGCGACGTTCGCCAATGTTGTCCCATAGGCGGCATGTGCGGTGGTCAGGGTTCTCGCGCTCATGCTGATCCCTTGAGCCGATCCGTATCCGGCGGGAATCTGGCTGAAGTCGCCCGCCGTATCCTCGAACGTGATCGTCGTCGCAGAGCCGGAAAACGCCCCAAGTCCGACCACCACAACCGCTGAAGCAGGGGCAGCAAGTGCCATCGCCGCAGCCCCGCACACCCCGGCCACGATCGAACGTATGCGACCGGCCCGGAGATTTCCAAAAAACGTTGCTATATGCATTGCAAACCCCTTTTAAAAGTTTGTGGTCCCCTTGAAGGAACTGGTACCTTGCGCCGAATCGATTCAGTTACCCGAGGGTGTTTATGCAATGCAACTATCATGCCGATATTTTCAATCCGTTGAATTTAATGAATTTTCCTGATGGGATACCGTTGCCGCGCTTCCTGCTGTAAAGTTTTGCGACAACACCAACGTGACGGTCGGTCAGCTCGAACGCGGATCTGCCACGCCGCCGCAACCCGTACGATCCTTGCCAGGCTCCGCCTGCCCCCCTTCTCCGGAGATGCCTTGCGGGCCCTGCCCAGATTCGTCCTTGCCGCACTTGCCGCCGCCGACCTGACCACTCCCGCGTCAGCCAAGGACAAGTTGACGTTCAGGACCGCCTGCTACGCGCTGGCCGAACGCTGCGGGTTCTACCAGGCGCTCCTGCGCGGTGTGAAGGCGAACTTCTGCCTGTTTGCCGACGACAGCTACCCGCCCTACAGCACACTCATCGTCACGACCAGATTCGTGAGCGACCCGTAAACCATGCCCTGAAGGAATTGCGATGCTCGTCACCCACCAACCCGTCCTGCGCCGCTTCTGGTACCCGGTCCTGCCGGTGGACCGCCTTGACGCCGGACCGCAGCCATTCACGCTCCTGGGCGAGGACATCGTGGTTTGGAAGATGTCCGACGGGTCGCCTGCAGCCGTGAAAAATCGCTGCTGCCATCGCACCGCGCGTCTGTCCAAGGGATTCGTCGAGGGCGACTGGATCGTCTGCGCGTATCACGGCTGGACCTACGACGCGACCGGCCGTTGCGTGCGCATCCCGCAAAACGACACTGATTCGATCCCGGAACGCGCGCGCGTCCCCGGCTACCGCTGCCGCGAGCGCTACGGTTATGTCTGGGTCGCACTCGATGAGCCGCTCAAGGAAATGATCGCAATTCCCGAGGACGGCCGCTACCGTCGCATGCACCAGTACTGCGAACCCTGGCGCGCCGGCGCGCTGCGCCTGATGGAGAACTCGTTCGATTCGGCGCATTTCTCCTTCGTGCACCGCGGCACCTTTGGCATGTTTGGCAACAACAAGCCGGACTTCTTCAAGCTCGAGGAGAACGAGGACGGTTTCCTGGCCGAGACCCACCTGACCATCCAGAATCCGCCGGAGTCGCATCGCATCACCGGCACGACCGAACCCACCACGCGCCGGCACTTCCGCAATCAGTGGCACCTGCCGTTCCAGCGCCGCCTGGGCCTGTATTACCCGAATGGTCTCGAGCACATCATCCTGACCGCCGGCACGCCGATCGACGACGATCACATTCAGGTGATCCAGTGGGCCTATCGCAACGATGGCGAGGACAGCTGCCCGGCCCACGAGATCAATGAGTGGGACTTGCGCGTGGTGATGGAAGACAAGGACATCCTGGAGGTCGTCGACGCCGATGCGCCGGTCGATATCACCAGACGCAGCGAGGAGAACATGCAAAGCGACCGGCCCGGCATCATCATGCGCCGCCGCTTTCTGGAACTGCTGCGCGCGCACGGCGAGGACGAAGTGCATCGCGGCACGCCTGCCCACAAGTCTGCAGGTACGCCAGAGTGACTTGAGAGGCCGGAAGGCCGGTGCCGTGTTCACGTAGCGTCGTCGGACGCCAGCCGCCGCGCAAGCTCATTGCGCCTGTGGTGCGGTGGAATGCTCCAGCAGCCGGGTGATGTTGGCGAGCAGTTCTTCCTCATTGAAAGGCTTGCCAAGATAGGCGTTGACGCCGATTTCCGCAGCATACGCACGGTGCTTCTCGGCAGTGCGCGAGGTGACCATGATGATCGGAATGTGCGCCAGCGCCGCATCGGCACGCACGTTGCGTGTCAGGTCGAAGCCATCCATGCGCGGCATTTCGATGTCGAGGATCAGGATGTCCGGGCGCGTTGATTGCAGCTGCTCCAGGGCATCCACCCCGTCGCGTGCAGTCAGCACCTGGTAGTTCTCGCGCGCCAGGAGCCGCGTGGCGGCCTTGCGCACGGTCAGTGAATCGTCGACGACCATGACCGTCGGCGGCGCCACCATGGCCAGCGCGGCGGGAGTCAGGCCGTGCGCCGAACGCGCCAGCGCGCCGGAGGCCGCCATGAGCGCCAACGGTACCGGATTCAAAATGAGCACGATCTCGCCGTTGCCAAGCACGGTGGCGCCTGCGATACCGGTCACGCGCGCGAGCTGCGGGCCTATGTTCTTGACCACGACCTCCTGGTTGCCAGCCATCGCATCGACCTGCACGGCGGCACGCTGGTTGCCGGAGCGCAGCAGGATCACCGGCATCAGCCGTTGCGCCGGGGGCTCGTAGCCGGCGTCGCCCAGAAGGTGCGGCAGCGCATGCAGCGGATAGCTGCGCTCCTGCCAGACGCACTCGCCGGCGGCGCGGGCCCGCTCGAAGTCCGCGCTTTTCATCTGCTGCACCTGCTCGACCATCACCGACGGAACCGCGTACAGGCCGTGGCCTGCGCGCAGCAACACGACCTGCGTCACGGCCAGGGTCAGCGGCAAGGCGATCGTGAAGACCGTGCCGCGCCCGGGCACGCTGCTCGTGTCGATACGCCCGCCCAAGGCCACCACTTCGGAGCGGACCACATCCATGCCGATGCCGCGACCGGAGATTTCGCTGACCGCATCTGCGGTCGAGAAGCCTGGGGTGAAGATGAAGTCGATGATTTCGGTCTCGGTCAGGCGATCATCAGCATCGGCCAGTCCGCGCGCCACGGCCCGCTCGCGAATTCTGTCCAGGTCCAGTCCAGCGCCGTCGTCCTCGAAAGTCAGGACGAATTCGTTGCCCTCCTGGCGCGCCGTCAGCTGCATTTGCCCGAGCTCCGACTTGCCGGCCGCAGCGCGCACGGCCGGCGCCTCGATGCCATGGGCGATCGCATTGCGCAACAAATGCTCGAACGGTCCGGCCATGCGCTCCAGCACCGAACGGTCGATTTCCATGCGCAGACCGCTGATGTCCAGGTTGGCGCGCTTGCCGACCTCCTTGGCGGTCTGGCGCACCACCCGGTAGAGGCGCTCGGCTATGGTGTTGAATGGCACCATGCGCACGCGTAGCAGGTCGTTTTGCAGATCACGGTTCAATCGCGACTGGGCAAGCAGCGCCAGGTCGGCGTCGTCGAGGCTCTTGAGCAGTCCCTGCTGGACGGTGGCGACGTCGTTGACCGACTCGGCCATCATGCGCGTGAGTTCCTGCACACGTGTGAAGCGGTCGAATTCAAGAGGGTCGAAGTCCTGCTCCTTTTCCTCGGATTGGGCGCGGCGCGACTGCATCTGCGTCTCGGTCGATATCTCGACTTCGCGCAATTGCGCGCGCAGGCGCATGACGCTCTCGGTCAGGTCGCGGATATTGGACTTGACCGCGCGCAATTCGCCTTCGATACGTGAGCGCGCAATCGCGACTTCGCCAGCCTCGTTGACAAGACGGTCGATCAGATCCGCGCGAACACGCAGCGACGCACGCGCGTCTTCCGCAAGCGGCGTAGGCGTCTGATCCACGGGTGTCGCGGCCAACGGGACGGGTGCCGCGGACGCATCGGGCGCCACTGTGGCTGCGAAAATACTGCTGACGGGCGCCTGCGCCGCGGCCGGTACCGCGGTCATCGGAAGGGCTGCCGCCTGCTCGGCCTCAGGTGCCGGCACAGATGAAGCAACCGGCGCCGCAACGGCGCGCAACTCGTCGAGAAGCAGATACACACGGTCGGCGGAGGCCGTCAGCCCCTCAAGCAGCGCCGGCGACACCGACGGCAGCTTCAAGGCCCGCTCCATGCGCGCCTCCATGCTGTGGGTCACCTGCCCGATGGCCATCGCCCCGGCCATGCGCGCGCTGCCCTTCAAGGTGTGCAGCGTGCGCTGCAGCGCCTGCGCCGCCGCAGGGTCGCTGCCACCCCAGGCGCGCAGCTGGGCGCTCATGCGCGGCACCAGGTCAGCGGCCTCCTCGAGGAACACCGGCAGGAGCTGGGCGTCGATGTCATCCTCGATACGCTCCAGCAATCGCTCGGTCGGATCGAAGCCGCGCGCGCGCAACTCGGCATCACTGAGTGCGGAATCGTCGCGCTCCTCGCTCTCGGGAAGCACGTCCGCAGCGGGCTCCTCCACCACCGCCGCAGCCGCGGCCGCCAAATCGGAGTCAGCGGATTTCGTATCGACGGCTTGTGGCAGCGTATACGTGCCCGCGGGGTTCTCATTGCCAGGCGCAGGCGGCGACGCAGGCGCATCGAATCCCGCCGGCGCGCCCGCTGCGGGCATATCCAGGTCAGGCTGAAGCGACGCCGCGGGCGCAGCCTCCTCAAACTCCAGGGCACCCAGGGGCGTTGCATCCAGCGACGCCAGCGGGACGGCGGTATCGACATCGAAGACCAGGGTGGGCACGGAGGCGTCACTGAAGTCGATGTCGACCGTGGCGCCCTCGCCGTCCACGGCCGATGCTTCCGCGAGGTCGCCGGCCGGTTCCGACGCCTCGATCTCGCCAGCGCTTGCGGGATTCGCTTCCAGAATCTGCGGCAGCGGAGCATTTTCCGCGCCGAAGTCGAAATCAACGGTCAGCGTATCCCCATTGGTGCCCGGCAGGTCGATCTCAAGCGGCGCAGGGCTCGCAGTCTCGTCCGGCGGCGCCAGTTCGGGCGGCGGTGTGTCGAAGTTCATCAACGACGGCTCGAGGCCACCCGAAGCCGCAAGCCAGTCGGCGCGTTTTTCGTCGAGCAATCCTTCAAGGTCAAGGGCAGGCGCCGGCGCGGTCTCCAAAGCCACGGTGTCGACCATCACTCCAAGGCGATCCACTGATTCGCCCAGCAGCACGAGCTCAGTTCGGTCGGTCACGATGCCGCCGGACCTGGCAACCAGGACCGCGCGCTCGAAACTGCGACCGAGATCATGCATCGCAGTCAGGCCGACCGTACCGGCGATTCCCGCCAGGGTATGCGCGGCACGCACCAGTTCGTCGCGCGGCGGCTGTGGTTCGGCGCCCAGCAGCGCCATTTCGGCACGCATCACATCCAGGTGTGTCTCGGCTTCATCGATGAAGATGTCGTAAAGCGCGCGCGCCATGCGGATTTCGCCGATCGATACGACCGCCTCTTCAGCTTGCGGCACAGCCGCCACAGGCGGCGTCGCCATGGAGAGGGTGAACGGCTCTCCGGCACGCATGCGGGTGCAGGCCTCGATGAGTTCGACCCCGTCGCACGAAGAGCTGCCTCGCCCGGTCAACTCGCCGATCCAGCGGTCCATCAACCCATGCGCGGCGGTGATCATCCTGGGCAGGTCGGCGCCGACAGGGCGGGCCTCCTGCAACCACAGGTTGAGGGTCTGCTCGACGCCCCAGGCCGCCTCGCCTAGTCGCATGAGGCCGACCATGCGGCCACTGCCCTTGAGAGTGTGGTAACCGCGCCGGATCACGGTCAGCGCGTCGCGGCCAACTCCATCCGCACCGATACTGGCGGACCGCGCGGCGACGGTGTCGAGGACCTCGCGCGCCTCCTCGAGAAAAATCGCCAGGAGCTCGGCGTCGACGATCTCGACCGGCGCCTGCGAAAGGGCGATGGTCTCGGCCGACGGCATCGGCGCGGTGGCCTCCATCGGTGCAATCGCCGCCATCGCCACTTCCAGCCCGTCATCGGCGCCGCGGTCGCCGGGCTGCGCTTCGAGCATCTCCAATGCGCGCCCGACACTGATCACAAGTGACGGATCATCGACCAAGTCGGCGTCCTGCGCGATCGCCTCCAGGTTGGCCTTGAGTTCGGCAGCCAGTACCGCGTCGTCCGGCTTGTCGCGCAGAGCGTCGAACAGCGTGCGCGTGTCGCGGCGCACCTGCTCCAGCTCGGTCTCCACGCTTGCCGGCGCGGCCGCCGGCGCCAGCGCGTCGAGGTCCGCGTCCTCGACCGGCGCGGCGCTGTCGTCTTCCGATACAGTCGCTGCGACCGGCGGTGCAACCGGCCGCATGGCTGCATCGAAATCGGCGTCACCGTGCTGCAAGGCCTCGACGAAGAATCCGACTCCCGAGAGAAGGTGCGCGACCCGCTCAAAGTCCTCCTGGGCAGGCAGGTAGTCGGCAGCGGTAAAGCGGGCGATATCGGCCGCACTTTCGTCGAGCGCTGCGACAGCCCGATCGGCACCCAGCATGGCCAGCGCGCCGCGCACCTGGCGCACCTGCGCATCCAGAGCCGGTAGATCGTCACGTTCCGCGGGATTGCGGAAAAACGTGTCCAGCGCGGTTTCGATGCCCTGCAGGTTGGCGCGAATCTCGCTTGCGACCTGGACCAGTAGCAGGCGCTCCTGCGCGCGCCGCGACATCTCGTCGAGTTGCGGTGCCGGTGGCAGCCCGCTGTCGCGCCCCGCCAGGCGCGCAGAGAGGCGCGCGCCGACTGCGAGTACCTGGTCCGGAAACTGGCTGGCCATGCGCGGGTACGCCTCGATGGCGTTCTCGGCCAGGAGAAGCGCGGTCGCGGTGTCGAGTGCAAGAGCTTCGCTCACCGACTCCTTGTTCTCACCTGCCCAATCCGCGACCGACGCGATGGCCGACGCGAGCAGCGTCAGATCGGGGGTCTCCAGCGTGGCAACCCTTGCGCGCAGGAGCCCCGTCTGCTCGCGGAATCCAGGCAGTTCCTGTGTCTGGCCGGCGGCAAAGGCGTTCCATTTGTCTTTGGCATGGCCGAGTATTTCGCGCAGTGCCTTGAGGTCGAGCGCAAGCCCGTCGGTCGGCGTGTCGTCGGTCGTCTCCAGCAGGGTCGCGTCCAGGCCGTAGACGCGGCGAATCTCGCGTACCTGGGCGGTTTCGACGCGGCTCCTGGCAACGAAGAAAAGGGTATCGCGCAAGAGGCGCTCGGCCACGCTCGCCGATCCTTCCAGCAGGCGCTTCATCTGCAAATCGATGCGCGCGCACAGGCGCTTGGCGTCGATGCCGGCAGAGGCGCCGACAGCTATAAGTGTTTCAGTAAAGCCGATGGTCACCCACCAGAACGCTCGATGTTGCGGCAAGGCCTGGGTCCGCTCGATGGCGCGCACCGCTTCGGTCATTTCGCGCAGGGCTGCGTTGTCGGCGACATTGCGCAGCCAACGCAGGAGTCCGGCCTGGAAGCGTCGCCGCTGGCCGACCACATGCATGCGCATGTCGACCGGCAGATCGCGCATCTCGCGGCGTGGCAGGCGCACCGCGAGATCCGGGAAGAACAGGTCGGACTCGGCGATGCGTTCAGCGCCGCGCGCGCGCATGACCGCGGAATAGGCCGCAAACAGGCGCAGCGGACGGTGCGGTTCGCCCTCTACAAGCCGGTCCAGGTAGGCACGCAGCGCGGCAAAGGCGCCTTGCAGGGCCTGTGCGGTATTAGCGTCCAGAGTCGTATGGCCATTGTCGATGGCATCGATCAGGCGCTCGCACTCCTCGGTAAGCCGTGTCACGCCGGTCAGGTCAACGATCTCGAGCGCACCGTGCGCCTGGTGCAGGTGGTTCTTGCAGATCTTGAGCTGAGTCGACTCCAGTGGATTGGCGAGCCGCGCCGCGAGCGCCTCGGCGGCGTGCTGCAAGGCCTGGTCGATCTCCCCCTTGACCCAGGTCAGGGGTCCGATGTCGAAGTCGGCGGCACTCATGCGTGCGTTCCCTCGGGCGGGCTCGCGGCTGGACTCAGGCGACCTTGAAGCCGGACACCGACGATTTGAGTTCCTGCGCCAGGCTGCCGAGTTCGCGCACCGAGTCAGCCGTACTGCGCGTTCCGGCGGTGGTCTCCTCGGTGACGCGCAGGATGTCCTCGATGCTGCGCGCAACGACCGCGGCGGACTCGGCCTGGTTTGAAGTCGTCGCAGCGATCCCCTCGATCAGGTGGGAAAGCCGGCCCGACACGGTGCCGATCTCGGCCAGCGCCTGGCCTGCGGCGTCGGCCAACTTGGCACCCTCGACCACGCCCTGGGTTGACTGTTCCATCGCCGACACGGCATCCTGGGTATCGGTCTGGATGGCCTTGACGATGGCACCAATCTGGCGGGTGGCTTCAGCGGAGCGTTCGGCCAGGCGCTGCACCTCTTCAGCGACCACCGAAAACCCGCGTCCGGCTTCGCCGGCCGAGGCGGCCTGGATCGCCGCATTCAAGGCCAGCACGTTGGTCTGTTCGGTGATGTCTGAAATCAGTTCGACGATCTCGCCAATCTCCTGCGAAGACTCGCCCAGGCGCTTGATGCGCTTGGACGTCTCCTGGATCTGTTCGCGGATCTCGTTCATGCCCGAGATCGAATCCTGCACCGCCGTGGCGCCCTTTTGCGCCGCGCCGACCGACTGGCGCGCCACCTCGGCACTCTGCCGCGCGCCACGCGAGACCTCGCCGATGTCGCGCGCCATGCGCAGCACCGATTCGCCGGTATCGCGGATCTCGACCGACTGTCGATCCTGCGCGCCGAGCAGGCGCACCGAAGTCTCCTGCGCGGTCTCGGTGGCCACCGTCACCTGTGCGGTCGCCTGGTTGATGCGCATGACCACGCCGCGCAACTCCTCGATGGTCAGGTTGACCGAATCGGCAATCGCGCCGGTGATGTCCTCGTTGACCGTGGTCTGCACCGTGAGGTTGCCGTCGGCCACCTCGGCGAGCTCGTTCATCAGGCGCAGGATCGCCGCCTGGTTCTGCGCATTCAGGGCACGCGCTTCGTTCTCCTCCTTTTCCGCGCGTTGCCGCCTGACCTCCGTGTCGGCGCGAAACGCGAAGAACATCAGCGCGATCGAGGCGGCAGCGAGCGCGGCGAAGATCGCCATGAAGATGTAATTGATGACACGCCCGTCGAGTTCGGCCGCGTAGGCCTTGGCCACCGCGTCGAGGCCATCCTTTAGCTTTTCGTTGTCGGCGAAGATGCGCTGCGCCGACTGCTTGGCGGCAACCAGGCGCTGCATGTTGCCGAGGATGCCGGAAACGGCCTGCTGGTACTGCACGAAGGAGCGATCCAGGTCGGCCAGACGGGCGCGGATCTCCGGGTCCTGGCTGGGCGCGATGCGCAGGGTGTCGCTGCCGCGCATGAGCGCGGTAAGCAGGTCGCGGAAGGTGTTGGTGTCCTTGCCGAGCAGGAACGCGACCTCCGGATCAATGGCTTCGCCAGCGATCAGGGCGTTGGCATTCTTGGCCATGCGTTGGGTCAGCATGACCAGCTGCGCGGTGGCGGTGATGTCGCGCGGCCCGGCCCCGCCGGCCAGCTTGAGGGCGGCGACCTGCTCGGCCAGTTCCAGGAGCTGCTGATTATTGGCGTTGATGGCGCGGATCGACTCACCCAGCACCAACAGATTCTTCTGCTGCTCCAGCACCACCGTTGCGTTCTTCTCGGTGCGCGCCCATTCTTCGCGCACGGTCGCCAGAGGCCCCTCGACGCGCTGCGGCGTCTGCACTTTATTCTCGCCTTCGCCTGCCAATGCCTGGAGGTTGACGGCGATGCGATCGCGGCTTTCCAGGAGCTGGGCGAAAGACGCGGCATTGCCGAGCACCGCCCCGGGTACCGCCTTGGCGAGACGCTGCGAGTGCATCAATGTGTCGCCGCTAATGGCCACGCCACTGGCAAGCTGGCCGGCGTCGCGCGCGTCCTTGACCACCACGACCAGCAGACAAAGGAGCCACAAAATCAGGCTGATGCCGATCAGGGAGTATTGCCGCTCGACCGGCAGATGACCGATCAGCGGCAGCGTCGGCCGCGGCGCCGTGGCAGCGGCGGTAATTGTGTCGAGCACGGTTTCACCGCTTTCGGCTGCGGGCAGCGGCCGGACCTTGGGCTTGCCGAAAGGCAACGAGATGCTAAACGCCATGGGACCTCCGGAATGCACTGCCGGCGCGGCGCGGCGCGCGGCACTTGCGATACGCGCGTGGCATCGTCAGGCCGCCACGTCAAGAAAACCACTGTCGGCAATGAGCGCCTTGAGCTTCAACTCGCGCCACGGCAATCCGGCGCGGTCGGTCCAGGCATTGCCTTCCCAGGCCGCCCCGGACGTCGCGTCGGACGACTCGAGATCACGCGGATTGCGCAAGCCCAGCATGCGCGAGACCAGAAGTGCGGCGTTCAAGCCCAGACGCGCGCCAACCAGGATCAGGCGCGCCTCGGGCACCCGTGGAGTCGCGTGGCCGGTGACGAAACCGGAAAAATCGATCACGCTCACGAGTGAGCCGCGCACATTGGCCAAGCCGCAGTACCAGGGCTTGGTGCGCGGCACGCGTGCCAACTGCGGCACAGGCAGGATCTCGCCGGCGTCGGCAAGGGGAATGAGCCACAACCGGGAACCGCATTGCACGCCCAGATGCAAAGCGGAAGCGGGTTCGGCACGCGCTGCCGAGAGTTTGTTCGCGAGGTCCTGCTGGTAGTCGCGCAGACTGATTCGGTTCGCCATGTCGTTGCAGGAATCCGTGTCAGCCGAATTCGGCGATCTTTTTCAACAGCGCTTCGGCGTCGATGGGCTTCGTGAGATAACCCTTTGCTCCTTGACGCACGCCCCAGATCTTGTCGGTTTCCTGGTCCTTGGTGGTGCAAATGAGGATGGGAATGTGCGCGGTATCGGCGCCACGCGTGATCTGGCGCGTCGCCTGAAATCCATTCAGCCCGGGCATGACGATGTCCATCAGGATCAGGTCAGGCA